>JANOHS010000432.1:0-9638 GCA_031406655.1 Micrococcales bacterium | reverse complement strand
CTGGTCTCGTTGCCACTCATGTTGGGCGTCGAGCGGCATCTGCTCGATGAACCGCAGCTGGTAGTCACGGTCGAGGCACCACTGGAGCACGTCAGCGGCACTGTGGTCGTTGATGGCCCGCATCGATACCGCGTTGACCTTTATCGGAGTCAACCCGGCTGATGCTGCGGCCTTCAGACCCATCTCGACGTCCACGAGACGGTCACGACGGGTGAGCCTGAAGAACTCCTGCTGGTCGATGGTGTCGAGACTGACGTTGATCCGGTCGAGGCCGGCCCTGGCCAGCGGCGCTGCGAGACGGTCGAGTCCAACCCCGTTGGTGGTCATGGCGATCTGCGGGCGTGGCTTCAGCGTGGCAATACCCGCCACCAGGTCGACGAGCGATCGGCGCAGCAGCGGCTCGCCCCCGGTGAGCCGCACCTGGCGCACGCCCAGCCCGACGAAGACCGCGATGACCCGCAGCATCTCCTGGTCGCTGAGCATCTCGGGCTTAGCCATCCAGGGCAGGCCCTCGGCCGGCATGCAGTAGGTGCAGCGCAGGTTGCAGCGGTCCGTCACCGAGACCCTGAGGTCCGTGGCGAAACGGCCGAACGTGTCGGGCATGCCGGAGCGTGGCGCGACGGGTAAGGGAAGGCTCACCATGCCTCCAAGGGTATGACGCGCGCCGCCTGCTTCATACCTTCGAGCGGGGACGGTACCGTCGTCGGGTGCTGAGGGTGGTGAGGTCGCGTCGTTGGCTCAGCGCGTTGGCGGTCGCCGTCATCTTCGCCGTCGCGTGTGTGTACCTCGGCCGATGGCAGTGGCACCGGCACGAGGACATGGCGGCGAGGGCCGAACGAATCAACAGCCACTACCTGGCCAGCCCGGTTCCGCTAACCACGGCAATGCCCCAGCCCGACGTCTCCCTGCCCCTTGCCGAGGAATGGACCCTGGTCAGCGCGACCGGACGGTATGCCGCCCAGAGCCTCATGCTCGTCCGCAACCGTCCCAACGACGGAGTGTTCGGCTACGAGGTGGTCGTTCCTCTGCAGCTGGCCAACGGTCGGTCCATCCTGGTCGATCGAGGGTGGATTCCCAATGGCCGCAGTGCCGCCGAACCATCCACGGTGCCGGCCACCCCCGCCGGAGACATCACGGTCACGGGCTGGCTGCGTCTGGGCGAGCCGAGCCTGGAGCGACAGATGCCGACCGGACGGCTGGCATCGATCGACCTCGCCGAGGTGCGGGTACGGACGGGCGCCTCGCTGTACGGCGCATACCTGATCATGCGTGCCGAGACCGGCCCGCCCGGCCTGGTTATCGTGCGACCAATTCCGCTTGAGAAGCCCGACACCGGTGAGGGGCCGCACCTTGCCTACGCGCTGCAGTGGTGGCTCGCGGCCCCCGTCGGCTTCGTCCTGGTTCTCGTGGGCGTCCGGCGTGAGTATCTCGAGCGCCATGACCCCACGGTGCCCGCCCGGGGCGGCGCCGCGGCCACACTCGGGGCCGGCAAGGTCAGGAAGACCCGGATCTGGGACGAGGAGGACGAGTAGCCCCGGCCGCTGCGGAACAGCGCCTGTCTGTCGCTTCCCCGCCGCGTGCAAGCATGGGCGCATGGATCTTGGTTTGAAGGACCGTGTCTACATCGTCACCGGCGCCTCGCGTGGTCTGGGCTTCGCGGCCGCCACAGAGCTCGTTGCGGATGGCGCTCGGGTGGTCATCGCCTCCCGCTCGCAGCCGGGCATCGAGGCAGCCGCTCACACACTCGGGGCACCCGATCGGGTCATCGCCCTCGCGGCCGACCTCGCCGACTCCGACGCTGCCGAACGACTTGTCGCCGCGGCACTGAGCAGCTTCGGCCAGCTCGACGGTGCCGTGATCAGCGTGGGTGGCCCGCCCCCCGGTTCTGCCGCGGAGGTCGACGACGACGCGTGGCGGGGCGCGTTCGAGTCGGTCTTCCTCGGCCCGCTGCGCCTGGCCAAGGCCGCGCTCGTGGCCACGGACTCCCCCGTCAGCATCACCATCGTCCTGTCGACCTCGGTGAGAAGCCCGATCCCGGGGCTGGCCATATCCAACGGCCTTCGCCCCGGACTGGCCATGGCCGCCAAGACCTTGGCCGACGAGTTCGGCCCTCGCGGCTCGCGGGTCAACGTCCTCCTTCCGGGGCGGATCGCGACCGACCGGATGCAGCAGCTCGACGACGCGTCGGGGAACGCTGCGGAGTCGCGCCGGCGCAACAGCGCCGCCATCCCGCTCGGGCGTTATGGGCAGCCCGAGGAGTTCGGTAAGGTTGCGGCCTTCGTCGCGTCACCGGCTGCCTCCTACCTGTCCGGATCGGTGATCACCGTCGACGGCGGGGCCACGCGCAGCCTCTGATCAGGCGCCCCTGACCCGAGAGCTAGGGTCATCCCCATGCGCCGAGACCGAGCAACCACTGTCGTGTTGCCCCTGCTTGCCGCCGTCGTCGGCCTCGTCGCGCTGCCTGCAGCGTCCGTGGCCGCCCCGACCGACGTAACGGTGCAGCGGATCTTCGGTGCGGACCGCTATGCGACGTCGGCCGCCATCGCCCGGGACACGTTCGGGACCAGCGCGACACCGATCCGCAAGGCGGTGATCGCCAACGGCACCGACTTCCCCGACGCGGTCATGGGCGCCAACTTCCTGTCGGGGTACTTCGGTCCCGGTCCGGTGCTGCTCACCCGGGCGCACGTCGTTCCCCAGCCGATCTTGGACGTCATCACAGAGCTGGGCATCCCCCAGCTCGAGATCTTCGGTGAGACCGACGTGGTCGACCTGGCTGTCCAGCGGCGGCTGCAGTCCGTGGTCGATGTCTACGGCACCATGGGCGGGGTCGGCAGGTACAGCGGGAGCGACCGGTACGCGACGGCGGCCGCGGTCGCCAGGTCCTCCTTCGACCCTGAGGCGAACCAGCTCGCGAAGCTCGACAGCAGGAACACCGCCTTCCTGGTCAGCGGCGTGTCGCCCGCGGACGCGATCGCTGCCGCTCCCCTCACGTATGCCGTGCGCAAGGGGAGCGTGACGCCGCCCATGGCTGATGGAAAGTTCCCCCTGCTGTTGACCCAACCGAGCGGGCTGAGTGTTGCCACCCGCAATGCTCTGTTGTCGATCAGCAGCGGAGACGGCCGGCACATCGAACAGGTCATCGTCGTCGGCGGACCAGGCGCGGTCAGCCCGGCTGTCCTGACCCAGATCAACGCCCTGGGCATCAGCACCCGGCGGATCCAGGGGGTCAACCGGCAGGCCACCGCGGTCGCGGTCGCCGAGTTCGCCATACAGACGCTCGGGTGGAACCCCGCCCACATCAACCTCGCCCGCGGTGACGTCTCCGCGGACGCCATCTCCGCCGCTCCGCACACCGGGGAAGAGCTGGCACCGCTGCTGTTCACCCTGTCCCCGGGCCAGCTCGGCACAGCAACCGCCGACTTCCTGCGCGCCCACGCCGGGGTCACCCAGAGCATCGACGTGCTCGGCGGTACCGGTGCGGTCTCAGACGCCGTCGTCGCCGAGGCACGGATCGCCGCCGGAGGCTGAGGCGTGGAACCGCCGCCGCACTAGGTGGCCTCGGCTGCAACCCCTTCTGAGCGGAACTGCGTGTTGTAGAGATCCGCGTACAGACCACCCAGAGCCAGCAGCTCATGGTGCTTGCCGCGTTCGACGATCCGGCCGTCGGCCACGACCAGGATCTGGTCCGCGCCGCGGACTGTTGACAGCCGGTGAGCAATGACCAGCGCGGTGCGACCCGAGAGAGCCGTGTCCAGCGCCCGCTGCACCGCCAGCTCGGACTCGCTGTCGAGGTGGGCGGTCGCCTCGTCGAGAACCACCAGGCCAGGACCCTTGAGCAGCAGCCGGGCAATTGCCAGCCGCTGCTTCTCGCCACCGGAGAGGCGATGTCCGCGATCGCCGACCACCGTGTCCAGCCCCTCGGGAAGTCCTGAGACCAGGTCCCAAACCTGCGCCGACTTGAGGACGGAGACCATCTCGTCCTGCGTCGCACCCGGCTTCGCGTAGGCAAGGTTGGCCCGGATGGTGTCGTGGAACAGGTGCGCGTCCTGGGTCACCACGCCGACGAGGTCATGCAAGGACTCCAGCGTGGCCTCGCGCAGATCGGTCCCGCCCAGCCTCACCTGGCCGACCGTGGGGTCATACAGCCTGGCCACCAGGCTCGTGATGGTGGTCTTGCCGGCACCGCTGGGACCGACCAGGGCGACGAGCTCACCGGGCTGGATCGAGAAGTTCACGTCGTGCAGCACAACGCCGCCGCCCCGCCGGTCCCCGGAGTCAACGGTCTCCAGCGAGATCAGCGAGACCTCGTCGGCCGAGGGATAGCGGAACCCGACGCCATCGAACTCGACCGAGACCGGGCGCCGTTGCAGGACAACCGGATTGGCAGCCTCCTGGACCAGCGGTTCAAGGTCCAGCACCTCGAAGACCCGTTCGAAGGAGACCAGCGCCGTCATGACGTCGACGCGCACGTTGGAGAGGGCGGTCAGCGGACCGTAGAGCCGTCCGAGCAGCGCCGCCAGCGCCACGAGCTCGCCCACAGAGAGATTCCCGTTGACCGCCATGACACCGCCGGCGCCGTAGATGAGTGCCGTGGCCAGCGAGGCGACCAGCGTCAGCGCCACGAAGAAGACCGTGCGGCTCAAGGCGATCTTGACCCCGATATCGCGCACCCGGCCGGCTCGCTCGGCATACTGCTCGTCCTCGATCCGGGGCTGCCCGAACAGCTTGACGAGCAACGCCCCGGCAACATTGAACCGCTCGGTCATCCGGGTGCCGAGCTCGGCGTTCAGACCCATTGCCTCGTGACTGAGCCCGGCGAGGCGACGACCCATGACCCGGGCCGGGATCAGGAAGAAGGGCAGCAGCGTCAACGCCGCCAGGGTCAGCACCAAGGACTTGGTGGCCATGGCGGTGACGATGAAGACCAGCGAGACGACATTGCTGACGACACCTGAAAGTGTTGAGGTGAAAGCCTGTTGGGCTCCGATGACGTCGTTGTTCAGCCGACTCACCAAGGCCCCGGTCTGGGCCCTGGTGAAGAAGGCGATCGGCTGCCTGAGGACGTGGGTGAACACCTGGGTGCGCAGGTCGAAGATGAGCCCCTCACCGATCCGCGAGGAGTACCACCGTTGGACCAAGGTCAGGGCGCCGTCCAGGAGAGCGATGACGGCGATGATGAGGGAGAGCCGCACGACCACGTCGGCGCGCCCAGGGCTGACGCCCATGTCGATGATCTGTCCGAGCAGGAGTGGCGTCGCGACAACCAGAGCCGAGTCGAGGACCACCAGTACGAGGAACACGCCGATCTGGGACTTGTACGGGCCCGCGTAGGACATGACCCTTCTGGCCGTCCCGGGAGCCAGCTTGCGCTGGGTAACGGAGGAGTCACGTGTGAGGGAGCGCATCGTGCCCCAGCCGCCGTGCATGGACATGCATCCTCCGCTCTGCGACCCACTCCCCCGCTTCTAGCGGGCAGGGGCGTCGCTCATCATCCTCGTCGTCCGGTCTGACAACGCCGCCGTCCGGTGCTTACTTCCCTGAATCCTGCACCAACGCCGTCAGTAGCCGCGCCTGTGCCTCGCGCTCGGCCCTGAGCTGGTCCTGGGGTGGAGCATCGACCGCGTTGCGCAGCAACGGCTTCAGCTCTTGCAGAGCAGCCGGCGGCGCCTGCAGTATGGCGTCCGCGAGGTCGCGCGCCGCGGCGTCCAGCTCCCCGCGTGGCACAGCCAGGGCCGCCAGACCGATCGCCACCGCCTCCTCGGCGCCGACGAACCGCCCGGTTGCGCAGATCTCGAGTGCCCTTGCATACCCGACGGAGCGAACCAGCGACGAGGTGCCCGCTAGGTCCGGCACGAGACCCAGACTGGTCTCGCGCATCGCGAAGGCGACGTCATCGGCAACCACCCTCAGGTCGCAGGCCAGGGCAAGCTGGAACCCGGCGCCGATGGCGTGCCCCTGCACAGCGGCGATGGTGATTGCCGGCACCTCGGCCCAGATCGCGAAGCCACGCTGGAACTGCGCGATGGCCTCCACCAGCGCCGTTCCGGCACCGGCGGCCAGCTCGAGGATCGACGGCTCGCCCGGCGCGCCCTGCGGTGTCAGCATGGCGCGGTCCAGACCCGCGGAGAAGGAGGGCCCTTCGGCACGGAAGATCACCACCCGGGTGGACGGGTCAAGGCCGGCACCGACGCCGGCCAGCGCTGACCACAGGCTCGGCACCTGGGAGTTGCGGCTCTCCGGACGGTCCAGCGTGAGCGTCACGACAGGTCCCGTCTGCTCCACGCGCAGCATCGGATGAGGTTGGGACTGCTGGGTGTTCAACTGCTCAGGGTTCGACACGCCTGCGACTCTAGGCGAGGGCGACAAGCTCCAGATAGTCCGGGCCCCAGTGGTCCTCGACACCATCGGGCAGAAGCAGGACCCGCTCGGGCTCGAGGGCGGCGACCGCGCCCTCGTCGTGACTGACCAATACGACGGCACCCTTGTAGGTGCGCAGCGCGCCCAGGATCTCCTGGCGGGAGGCAGGGTCGAGGTTGTTGGTCGGCTCATCGAGCAGCAGGACGTTCGCCGCGGACACCACGAGCATGGCCAGGGACAGTCGGGTCTTCTCGCCTCCGGAGAGCACCCTGGCCGGCTTGTGGACGTCATCGCCGCTGAAGAGGAAGGAGCCAAGGGTCTTGCGAGTCTCGACGTCGCCCAGATCCGGCGCAGCCGACTTCATGTTCTCCAGAACGGTCCGCGTGACATCGAGGTTCTCGTGCTCCTGGGCGTAGTACCCGATCTTGAGCCCATGTCCTGGCTCAACCTCGCCGGTGTCGGGCTGGTCGACGCCGGCCAGGATCCGCAGGAGGGTGGTCTTGCCGGCACCGTTGAGCCCCAGGACCACCACCCGCGAGCCACGGTCGATGGCCAGGTCGATGTCGGTGAAGATCTCCAGCGATCCGTATGACCGTGACAGGCCAGAGGCGCTCAGCGGTGTCTTGCCACAGGAGGCGGGGTCCGGGAAGCGCAGCTTGGCCACCTTGTCAGTAACCCGCTCGCCCTCGATGCCGGCCAGCAGCCGTTGTGCGCGCTTGGCCATGTTCTGGGCAGCCACGGCCTTGGTGGCCTTGGCGCGCATCTTGTCGGCCTGGGCCATCAACGTGCCGGCCTTCTTCTCGGCGTTGAGCCGCTCGCGCTTGCGGCGACGCTCATCGGTCTCGCGCTGCTGCAGGTAGGACTTCCAGCCGATGTTGTAGATGTCCATCTCGGCGCGGTTGGCGTCGAGGTGGAAGACGCGGTTGACGACCGTGTCGAGCATCTCGACGTTGTGACTGATGATGATCAGCCCGCCCTTGTAGGCCCGCAGGTAGTCCCGCAGCCACACGACCGAGTCGGCGTCCAGGTGGTTGGTCGGCTCGTCAAGGAGCAGGGTCGAGGCGCCGGAGAAGAGGATCCGGGAGAGCTCGACCCGGCGGCGCTGTCCACCGCTGAGGGTCTCCAGCGGCTGCCCGAGAACGCGGTCGTCCAGCGCCAGCGCCGAGGCGATCGCGGCGGCCTCGGACTCTGCCGCGTAGCCACCCCGCGCAGTGAACTGCTCCTCGAGCCTGGCGTAACGGCTCATCGCCTTGTCGCGCGTCTCGCCATCGGCACTTGCCATCGCGCCCTCGGTGTCGTGCATGTCGCGGATGATCGTGTCCAGCCCCCGCGCGGAGAGGATGCGGTCGCGGGCCAGCATGTGCAGGTCGCCGGTGCGCGGGTCCTGGGGCAGGTACCCCACCTCGCCGGAGGAGGTCACCTGACCCCCGGTGGGGGTGCCACGCCGGCAAGAACCTTGGTCAGCGTCGTCTTGCCCGCACCGTTGCGGCCGACCAGGCCCACCCGGTCGCCGGGGGCGATCCGAAAGGTCGCCTTGTCCAGGAGCAGGCGGTGGCCTCCGCGCAGCTCGATATTGGTGGCAGAGATCATGGCGGCCTCCTGTTCAGGGTCGTGTGTCGGACGGGTAAAACGGCATGCGGGCAGACGCCGGTATGGCGGACGCGCCGTGCGGGGTTCGCCCCTAGTCTAAGTGGAGATGAGCAGTGGCGATGACGCCTTGACCCGTGTGGAGGCCCAATGAGCTTCAACGACGACGCAAACCTTGATACCTCCCAGGTCGAGAGCGGCGGCCGCGGTGGGCGCGGCGGACTGGCCATCGGTGGGGGTGTCGGCGGGATCGTTCTGCTGATCCTCACCTTGCTGTTCGGGGGCGACCTCACGGGCAGCGGCACAGACGGCGGGCTCAACCCGGGGCAGGACAGGGAGCTCGACTCCGGACAGGTGCAGCCCGGCGGCGCCCAGCCCGACGACTTCGCACGGTGCAGGACCGGCGCTGACGCCAACCGTGACGTCGAGTGCCGGGTCATCGGCACCGTCAACAGCGTGCAGGACTTCTGGGCCGACGAGCTCCCCCGCTACGGGAAGCCCTACCGCGCCGTCAACACGGTGCTTTACTCCGGCGTCACCGAGTCCGCATGTGGAACCGCCTCCAACCAGGTCGGCCCGTTCTACTGCCCGGTGGACGCGAAGGTGTACATCGACGCCAGCTTCTTCGCCGAGCTGACCAGCCGGTTCGGAGCAGACAACGGCGCGCTGGCTCAGGAGTACGTCGTCGCCCACGAGTACGGGCACGCCATCCAGGACCAGCTCGGCATACTGGGCCGGGCCCAGGGGGACCCAAAGGGCCAGAACAGCGGAGCCGTACGCATCGAGCTGATGGCTGACTGCCTCGGCGGCGTCTGGGCCAAGCACGCAAGCTCGACCCGAGCCTCCAACGGAGAGACCTTCCTGAAGCCCCTGACGCGGACGGACATCGAGTCGGCACTCTCGGCCGCGTCAGCCGTCGGCGACGACCGGATCCAGAAGAAGCTCCAGGGCAGGGTGACGCCCGAGTCCTGGACCCATGGATCAGGCGCTGCGCGTCAGAAGTGGTTCGTCACCGGCTACGAGAGCGGCGACCTGAACAAATGCGACACGTTCACCGCCGCCAGCCTCGGTTGACCGGAGCCGCGGACCAGGCAAAGGCCCCTTGTTAGGGTCGCAAGCGTGACTGCGCCCTTGACCGTCGGTTTCGACCTCGACCTCACCCTGGTCGACTCCCACGAGCGCATCATCAGCGCCTACATCCGCGCGCTTCGAGATCTCGGGGTCGAGGTAAGCGCCGAGGACCTCGTACCGCATCTTGGGATCCCCCTGAACCACACCGCTGCCGCCGTCGCTCCGGCCATCGATGCCGATGAGCTGGTGCTGCGTTACCGCCGCTACTACGACGAGCCCGACGCCCCCCGGACGCTGCCGATGCCCGGGGCTGCTGAGGCGCTGCGCTGTGTACGAGCCGCGGGTGGACGGACGGTCGTGGTTTCGGCGAAGTTCACTCCCGCCGTTCACAAGGCCCTGGACGAGGCGGGCCTCACCGAGCTGGTGGACGTCGTCTACGGAGAGCCCTTCGCCGAAGACAAGGCCACCGCCCTCATCGCCGAGAGTGCCTCGATCTACGTCGGCGACCACCCGGGCGACATGGCCGCCGCTCGGGCCGCCAACTCGTATGCCGTCGGCGTCACCACCGGCGCAAACGACGAGCTTGCTCTGGGCTCCGCCGGTGCCGATCTCGCCCTGCC
>JANOHS010000326.1:0-9239 GCA_031406655.1 Micrococcales bacterium | reverse complement strand
GCGGATCCGTGACGGGCGGCGGCGCGAGCTGTTCGAGCACCTGCGGGCCAACGACATCGGCGTCCAGGTCAACTACCTCCCCGTCTACCGGCACCCCGTCTACGCCGACCTCGGCTACCAGCCCGGGATATGCCCAGTCGCCGAGGAGTACTACGCGCAGGAGATCTCGCTGCCGTTGTTCCCCGACCTCGCCGACGCCGACGTCGACCGCGTGATCGACCTGGTCCGCGGATTCGTCGGGGCCTGAGCCTTGACCGCCAACCCCGGCGCCGCAGCGAGCAAGGGCGTCCTGGGCCGAGGGTCCATCTACACCATCGGCACCGCTGCGCCGATCCTGGCCAACGCCGCGGTCGTGCCCGTCGTCACCCGGCTGCTGGGCAAGCCCGGCTACGGCGTCGTGGCCATCGCCATCGTGGTCATCCAGGTCGCCATGATGGTCGCGAGCTTCGGGATGCCGTCAGTCATCACGCGCCAGGGCATCCTCGCCGGGTCCGGAGTCGCCGGTGCCCGTGCGCTGCTGGTCCGCGGGTCGCTGATGACCGCCGGTCTCGTGGCTGCGCTGATCCTGACCGCACCTCTGTGGAACCCGCTGGTCCAGGCGCCGCTGCGCACTGCCGTCCTCCTGGCCCTGGCCGCCAGCGCCTTCTTCGTCATGGTCGAGAACTCCCAGGCGCTGCTGCGGGTGCTCGACCGCCCTGGCGCCTTCGTCTCCCTGTCGCTGACGGCAACCCTGGGTGGGCCGCTGCTCGGACTCGCCCTGCTGGCCCTGGGCCGCTCCCCCGAGCGCTATCTGGGCGGACTCACGGCGGGCTATGCCGCTGCCGCCATCGTCGGGCTGGTCCTGTGCCTGCAAGGCGGTCGTCCGAGGCGCGACCACGGCGACACCCGCGCGGCCCTGCGAATCGGGCTGCCCGTCATACCGCACCTGGTTGCCCTGTTCCTGGCCAACGGCGCCCTGGTGCTGCTCGCGGGCCAGCTCTTCGACATCGCCGCCGCCGGCCGCATCCAGCTCGCGCTGCTGGTGGGCAGCTCGCCGGCGGTCATCACCTCGG
Organism: Micrococcales bacterium; assembly: GCA_031406655.1. GTDB lineage: Bacteria > Actinomycetota > Actinomycetes > Actinomycetales > Dermatophilaceae > UBA4719. The sequence goes on along the minus strand of JANOHS010000326.1, from coordinate 8,187 downwards.
CCCTGAACAACTCCTGGGCGCCGATCGTCTTCCGCACCCCTGAGCACGAGCGCGGCGCGGTCCTGGCGCACACGGCGCGCGACATCGCGACCCTGACCGCACTGGTTGCCGGCGGCGTGGCCCTGCTCTCGCCGTGGCTGATGCGTCTGGTGGCCGGCCCCGGCTTCGCCCCGCTCGAGCTCGTGCCCGCGGTGGCGATCGTCGCGTTCGGCGCCGTCCTGTCCGTGGCCTATCTGGCCAACGTGCACCTCGTCTTCGCCGCCGGCCGCTCGCTCGGTCTCTCGCTGATCACCCCGCTCAGCCTCGTGGTCGGCCTGGCCATCGCCTACCTGGCCGGACAACAGAACCTGGTGCTGCTCGCGGTCGGGTTCCCGGCGACCTACGCCACGCTGGCCGTCGGCACCGCCTGGCTGCGTCGTCACGTGCGTTCGGCGGCCTGGAGCGAGACGACACTGGTGCTGCCGGGCGCGCTCGGGCTGGCCCTGTGTGTGCTCGGCGGCGTGCTGCCCACGTCCGGGGCGACCGCGCTGCTCCGGGTGGCCGTGGCTGCGCTCGCCGGCGTCGCGACTCTCTGGGTGGCGCGACGGATCCTTCGCGCCCAGCATTAGCGCGAAGGATCGTGGTCGTTCTGACGACCACGATCCTTCACCTTGTTCCGCCGAGCCCTAAGGTGACGCACATGACCTCTGCGCCCCGAACCCCCCAGGAGCTGTTGTGGGCCGGCGAGTTCGGCAACGACTACATCCTGCGAAACCGTGATGCCGCCCTGCTCGACAGCAACCGTGCCCTCTTCGCCAAGATCCTGTCCCGCACGCAGGGGGTGACCTCGGCGATCGAGTTCGGCGCCAACATCGGCAACAACCTGCGCGCCCTGCGCGAGCTGATGCCCGAGGCCGAGCTGCACTCGGTCGAGATCAACGCGACGGCCGCGGCGGAGATCCAGGCCTGGGGAGGTGCCACCGTGGAGGTCGCCTCGCTGCTGGACTTCGAGCCGGCTCGCCAGTGGGACCTGTCGTTCACCAAGGGGGTCCTGATCCATCTGCCGCCAGAGGCGCTTCCGGGCATCTACGACAAGCTCGTGGCGGCCTCGTCCCGTTACGTCATGGTCTGCGAGTACTACAACCCCACGCCGGTCGAGGTCAGCTATCGAGGGCACGAGCACGCTTTGTTCAAGCGGGACTTCCCCGGCGAGATGCTGGACGCCCACCCCGAGCTCCGGCTGGTGGACTACGGGTTCACCTACCACCGCGACCCCCAGCACCCCCTCGACGACTCGACCTGGTTCCTGATGGAGAAGCAGGCGTAGCAGCGCGGCGGCCGTCTCGACTCGCACCACCCCGGCTTGTTGCGGCGAAACCACCGTTTCGAGCCCCGCGAGGTGCCGATTCGGTGGTTTGAGAGCAACAAGCGGTGGACTAGGACGGGGCGGTCACCGGGATCGGCTCCGGCAACGGGTCAAGTGAAGCGGCGTGCGCCGGCAGCGGCCTGGGCAGGTGCGACATCGGATGCCGCAGCCACGTCAACGGGCTGGCGCCGACCTGCTTCTCGCTCGAACCAGGGTCGCGTTCGCCCAGGCCGATGACGTTCATCGCCTTGTGCAGCGGCGCGCTGGCCCAGTACTGCATCGCCGGGCCGACCGAGCGGTGGGTCCAGCCGAGGGCCGCCCGCAGCCGGGCCGGGTCGAGAACGTGCTCAAAACCAAGCTCGGCGCGCGCCAGGTCGGTGGTCACGGAGCGGTCGAGCAAGGGACCGTGCAGCTCCGGCCAGAGCGAACGGATGGCGTCCTGCCCGTGGATCTCGGCGCTGGAGATCGACAACGGGTCGCCGTAGACGGCCACCTCCCGACCCAGCGACGCGGCATACAGGACCGGCGTCATCAGGCGGTTGGCGACCACCCGCTCCGAGGCGAGAACCAGCGCGAGGATGCGCGTGAGGAAGTCCGGGTCATGCCGCGGCCCGGCCGTGACGACGCGGTGACCGGCGTCCAGCCACGAGCCGACGATCTCCGGCTTGTGCAGGTCCTCGTGGTGCAGGCACACGGTGGACGGGCCCTCGGTGCGCAGGTACTCCCGGGCCAGACCGCCCTGGTCGCCCCTGACCTGCACGATCCGGGTGCTGTGCAGCGGCATGATCAGCGTCCCGCTGCCCTGGCTGCCCGCCAGCAGCCTGCCCGCCGCCGGCGTCGACACCAGGTAGGCCCACGGTGAACCGAGCGCGACGCTCTGCCGCGGCGACTGCGCGGGGTCCCAGGCCCGGGACCGGTGCGACCAGACGAACAGCGACCGCCTGCCGTCCAGCTCGACGCCGGGGAAGTCCCCGAAGTTGACCGGGATCGGGGGGACGGTGGTCCAGCCGTGCTGGATCAGCCCCGCCACGTGCCGCGGTCGGGCGAGCCCCGCATATGCAGCCAGCGCGGCCGTGTGCCCGTAGAAGTGGTTCTGGGTGTCCACGAATGTCTCCTGATCGGGTTCCTGAACCTGCACATCCGTTGGGCTGGCCAGCCTTCGTTAGTCTAATCAGCGCACCGGACCTGACTGCCCCCTCACGAAGGACGACCTCCCGTGACTGTCGACGTACTCCTGCCCTACTACGGCGATGTCGCCATGATGAAGCAGGCGGTCGAGAGCGTCCTTGCGCAGACCAGCCCGGACTGGACGCTGACGGTGATCGACGACGGCTACCCGGACGAGAGCCTGCCCGGCTACTTCGGCGTCCTCGTGGCCCAGGACCCTCGCATCACCTACCTGCGCAACGACGAGAACCTCGGGGCCAACGGCAACTACCGCAAGGCGCTGACCTTCGTCCGGCACGAGCTTGCCGTGGTCATGGGCGCCGACGACGTCATGCTGGCGAACTACGTCGAGACGGTCGTCGCGGCGCACGAGCAGTTCCCCTCCGCGGCGATCATCCAGCCGGGCGTCGAGGTGATCGACGAGCACAACCAGCCCGGCATGGGCCTGGTCGACCGGATGAAACGCGTCTATGCCCCGCGGGTCCGGGGCCGCCGGCTGCTCAGCGGTGAGCCGCTCGCGATCAGCCTGATGAGAGCGAACTGGCTCTACTTCCCTTCCATCTGCTGGAAGTCCGACACCCTGGTCGCGACGAACTTCAGGGAAGGCCTCAACGTCGTCCAGGACCTTGCCCTGACCCTTGACCTGATCAAGATCGGCGCAAGCCTGGTTGTCGACAGCACCGTCTGCTTCCAGTACCGCCGGCACCGTGAGAGCGACTCGTCCTGGCGCGCGCTGGAGGGTACCCGGTTCATCGAGGAGCGGGCGTTCTTCACGGGGATGGCCGACGAGTTCGACGCGATCGGCTGGCGCCGCGCCGCACGCACCGCCCGGCTGCACCTGGCCTCACGCCTGAACGCCGCGACGTTGCTGCCCAAGGCGTGGCGAACCAAGCAGCACGAGGGTGTCCGCAACCTGCGCCAGCACGTGCTCGCCCGGCCCGGTGGTCCTGCAGGCGGTGCCGCGCGGAAGTGATGCCGCAGAGGCCCACCTATACTTCCGAGAGGGCCGAACGGACGGGATCACGCGTGGACGACACTTGGGTGGTCATCCCTTTGTACAACGAGGAGTCGGTCATCAGCGACGTGGTCGCCCAAGTTCGCGCGGCGTTTGCGCAGGTCGTCTGCGTCGACGACGGCTCGACGGATCGCTCGGCGGACCTGGCGGCAAGGGCCGGAGCGCGGGTCGTGCGTCACCCGCTCAACCTCGGGCAGGGCGCTGCGTTGCAGACCGGCTTCGAGTACGCCCTCGGCGACCCGGCGATGAAGTTCCTCGTGACCTTCGACGCCGACGGTCAGCACCAGATCGCCGACGCCGTCGGGATGGTCGAGCGGCTGCGGGCCGGCGAGGCTGACGTCGTCTTCGGCTCACGCTTCCTGGACGAGCGCTCCAAACCCTCGTTTGCCAAGAAGGTGGTGCTCCGGGCCGCCGTGGGCTACACCAACATGACCACGCACACCCGCCTGACCGACGCGCACAACGGCCTGCGCGCGATGCGCCGTGACGTCGTCGAGAAGCTCGACCTCACCCAGAACCGGATGGCGCACGCCAGCGAGCTCGTCGCCCAGATCGGCGCGTCCAAAGCCAGCTATGTGGAACACCCCGTGCACATCCTCTACACCGACTACTCAAAGGCCAAGGGCCAGTCGCTGTGGAACTCCATCAACATCCTGGCCGACCTGATCCTGCGATGACGGCCGCGCCCCAGCCCTGCGGAGGGCCGAACCCATGAAGATCGTCCTGATCCAGCTCCTGCTCATCGTCGTTGTCGTCATCACCGCATTCCGTCTGCTTCGCGGCAGGGGCGTGCGCACCCAGGCCGTGCGCCGGCTCGGGCTGATGCTCCTCGCGGCGGTCGCGGTCTGGTCCATCCTGTTCCCGTCGGTCTGGAACCACATCGCGAGGCTGGTGGGAGTCGGCCGCGGCACGGACATGGTTCTGTACGCGCTCGTGGTGGCCTTCCTCAGCTTCACCCTGACGACCTACTTCAGGTTCCGCGACTTCGAGGCCCGCTACACCAAGCTCGCCCGCCGGCTGGCTCTGGACGAGGCCGGTCCCCCCCAGCCCGCTCGGGCCGAACAGCAGGAGGGACCGTATGCCGGGTCGTGACGACCGCGTCGACGAGGACGATGTCTTTGTCGTGGACACCCGCACCCGCGGCCGCTTCGGGCGACCACGTTCACCATCGCCGGTCCAGCCGGCGAACCGCCCACCGCGGCAGTCGCCTTCGAACCAGCAACAGTCCGAGCCCCGTACGAGGCACCGTGCCCGCCGGATACTCATCGGCGCAGCGCTGCTGGTAGCGACCTGGCTGGCGTTCATGATCTGGGTCCCGTTCCACGCCTGGGGCGGTGTTCACCGCATCGCGGCGAGTCCGGCAGGCGCCCGCCCGGCCGAGTCCGCAGGCCATGACTACGTCCTGGTGGGCTCCGACGGCCGCGAGGGCCTGACGCCAGCGCAGCAGAAGGCGCTGCATACCGGCTCGACCAAGGTCGCCGAGGGCAAGCGCACGGACTCGATCATCCTGGTCCACGTCCCGTCCGGCGAGGGCAAGGCGGCGATGATCTCGCTGCCTCGTGACAGCTACGTGCCGATCCCCGGCCACAGCCGCAACAAGATCAACGCCGCCTACTCCATCGGTGGGCCCAAGCTGCTCGTCGCGACGATCGAACAGGTCACCGACGTGCGCATCGACGGGTACGTCGAGATCGGCTTCGGCGGGTTCGCCTCGGTCGTCGACAGCCTTGAGGGCGTCGACATCTGCGTCGCCCGGGCGATGGACGACCCGAAGGCCGGCATCAACCTCAAGAAGGGGTGCCAGACCCTCAACGGGCCCAACGCCCTGGGCTACGTCCGCGCCCGGTACTCGGACCCGCTCGGTGACCTCGGGCGGGTGCAGCGCCAGCGCCAGTTCCTCGGCGCCATCATGAAGAAGGCGGCCAGCCCGTCGACGGCGCTGATCCCTTGGCGCTACTACGGGTTCGCGACCACGGCCGGGGCCGGCCTCACCGTCGGCGAGGACACCTCACTGCGCGACGTCACCCGGGTCCTGCAGGCGATGCGCTCGGTGTCCAACGGGGAAGGCCTCTCCCTGACGGTTCCGGTGTCCAACAACGCGCTGCCCACCCGCGTCGGCAGCGCCGTGAAATGGGACAGCGAGAAGGCGCTGGCCCTGTTCCAGGCGATCAGGAACGACGAGCCGCTGACCGTCGCACCGCCGGGTAGCGGCAAGTAGGGCACGAGCAGCTGAGGCTCGGTCAGCTGCGCCGGTCCCGTTTGTCGACAAGCCGGAGCCCCCAGGAGACCGTGCCGGCGCTTGCCAGGAGCAGCCAGGGCAGGACGGTCCAGGGCTCGGCGGACCGAGCGGCCCACGCCGCCGTCGCAGTGCCCACGACGAGGGTCGCCAGCAGTGGCTTGGCGTACCAGAAGACCATCGCCGGAACGCCCGCATGTGGCCCGAAGACCGCCATCGGCGGCAACCCGCGGAAGGCCGCCATGAGGTGCGTGCCGGCCAGGAGTACCCCCGCGCCAAGGGCCCAGGCGAGCGTGACCGGCCTGGTCATGCCGACCAGCGACAGCCCGGCGCTGACGACGACGGTGGTCACCGCCCAGCCCAGCACCGGGACGACGAGGTGGGCGATCGCCGTGTCCCGGTAGGGAAGGCCCAGCAGGCGTGAGGTGCCCGAGTTGTCGGCGTGCAGGCGCAGGCCCTCGCACCAGGCGCCGAAACCGAGGTGGCAGAGGATCAGGGCGAACAGCGGGGCCATGGTGGGGGTTCGGGGCGACTGCAGTGACAGCATCAGCCCAGCTGATCCGGCGGCGGCGAAGCCCAGCCCGTAGAGCGCGGCCCACGGCGCCCGGCGAAGACCCAGGAGGTCACGCCGGGCGATCACCGTCAGTGGCCCGCCGGACCTCAACCGCACGCGTCGGGCGTGTGTCGTGGGTCGCACGGCGTCGAGACGGACCGTACGCAGATCCCCGGCGAGGGCCGCTCCGCCCATGGTGACGTTGCTCGCCGCCTGTCTCCGCAGGCCGGTGATGTCCAACAGTGCCAAAGCATTTCGACGTCTGCCCAGGAGTGAGGAGTCTGGTCCGAGCCCGAGTGCCGACCCCTGCAGCTGACCGTGGAGCCAGAGCTCGGCGACCATCACGCCGAGCAGGGAGCCGCCGACACTGGTGGGCAGCAGCACGATCGCAGGGGCGACGTCGGCGATCGCCAGCCCGGCGCCGACGACCGCGCCGACCAGCAGGCCGCCGAACGTGGACCCACCCAGACTTATCCGCCACTGCCGGGCGAGGGTGACCTTGCGCGGCATCGGGCTGGCGACAACCAGGTCAAGGTAGGGCAGTGGCGGCACCACGGGACCATGCACCCGACCCACCAGCCGGACCAGGGCCAGAAGCAGGGCTGCGAGTATCACGGCACCGACGGCCCCGCCGAGGGTCCAGACATGCTCGGCCAGCCACTGATGGTCGATCGAACGGAACAGCTGCTGGGCGGCGGGGACCCCGTACGAACCGGCCAGGATGGCGGCGACATACACGGGATACAGGGTGGAGCTCAAAGACGTGTCCGGTCGGTTGCCGAGGATCGCCGCGCGGACCTGACGAAGCCGGGCCTTGTCCGCGCCGTTCATTCGGACCGGACGTCGACGACGGTGTCGGCCAGAGCCTCGGTCATCGCCGGGTCGTGGCAGGCGATGAGCAGACTGCTGCCAGCTGCCTTGCGGCCCAACAGGATCGCGGTGAGCAGGTCGCGCTTGTCGGTGTCGAGCCGTTGCTCCGGCTCGTCGAGGATGAGGATGGAGGAGGGGCGCACGAGCACCATCGCGAGGTGGAAAAGCTGCTGCTGGCCAGAGGACAGCTCATGGGGGAACCGCTCTTCCAGGTGCACGATCCCGAGCAGCTCCAGGATCTCCTCGGCGCGATCGCCGGCACGCTCTCCGACGTGGCCCCAGGTGGCGTCGATCAGGACCAGGTGGTCGACCAGGGTGAGGTCACGGTAGGTCGCGGGTGCGCCGATCAGGGCCGCGATCGCGGTGCGCGTGAGGTCGTGGCGTTCGTCGACCGGCGAGCCGTCCAGGGTGGCCTCGCCCTCCGACGGTGCCAGGGTGCCGGCGAGGATCCTCAACAGCGTGGTCTTGCCACTGCCGTTGGGGCCGCGCAGGACGACACACTGCGCCGGGCCCACGTTCACGTCGGTGGGCAGCAGCAGCACCGCCTCGTCGATCCGCTTGCCGACACCCGTTGCCCGAAGCACGTGGCTGGCCGGCTCGTGCACCGTGGGCATGATGGCGCCGCGACGTCCCAGCATGGTCAGGTCTCCCTCGGTCCCGGGCAAGTCTGTCACCAGCCAGCCAGCGGTCCGAATGCCCTACCGCTTCAGGAGTGCCCGTGCCATCACGATGCGCTGGATCTGGTTGGTGCCCTCATAGATCTGGGTGATCTTGGCGTCGCGCATCATCCGCTCGACCGGGAAGTCCTTGACGTAGCCGGCGCCCCCGAGGAGCTGGACAGCGTCGGTCGTGACCTCCATGGCCACGTCGGAGGCGAAGCACTTGGCGGCCGCACCGAAGAAGCTCAGGTCCGGGTCGCCGCGCTCGGACTTGGCCGCCGCCACGTAGACCATCTGACGGGCTGCCTCCAGCTTCATCCCCATGTCCGCCAGCATGAACTG
>JANOHS010000172.1:0-2112 GCA_031406655.1 Micrococcales bacterium | reverse complement strand
TTGGGTGAGAGCCCTCAGGGGTTCGAATCCCCTATCCTCCGCCAACGAGTGGGCTTCAGCGCCTGCGGCGGGCCGTCCCGAAGATCGACCCGGAGCTCAAGCAGGAGGGGCCCATGCGACTGACGGGGCGGGGAAGGCTTCCCACGTTTGTCCCCTCATGGGCGACACTTGCGGCCGTCGTGACCTGGCTCGTCGCCCTGCCCTTGGGCATCCTGTTCGTGCGAAGTGTCAATCTCGACCCCTTCAAGCTGGAGGGGGCGGTGGCCCCACTTGCCTACGGCCTCGCGGCCGGCTTGGTGATTGGGCTCCTCTCGCTCCGGTGGCACTCGGAGGTGATCTCGGGTGTCGGCGCGGGCCTCTTCTCCGCCTGGTCGGGGTGGGCCATAGCCGCAAACCTGATTGGTACCCCGTACGGCTATGGATCCATGGGTGGCGATGCCGGCCGCATGAGCGCGCTGGTCACGCACTTCTCGACCACGTGGCTCCCGAGCGACGCAGCCGACCCCAACCTGCCGACGGAGTACCCCCCGCTCTACCCGATGCTGATCGGCCGGGTCGCGGCGTGGAGTGGTCGCGAAGCCTGGGGTCTTCTCGGCACCTTCCAGGCGCTCTTCGTCTCCCTGGCGCTTCTCGCAGGCTTCCTGATGTGGCGACGGCTGGTGCCGGCCCCGGTCGCACTCGCCCTCTCGGCGACGGTGCTCATCGGCCTGAACGAACCCAGCAAGGGCAACGAGATCCTGGCGCTGGCGGTGTTCATCCCCTGGCTGCTGGCCAGTTTCGCTCCGCCCGCCGGCACCCGGGCGCTGAACCCCGTCGTCGCCGGGATCATCGGCGGCGTCATGGTGCCGCTGTACCCCAACTTCCTCATGTCCAGCCTGCTCGGGATCGGCCTCCTGCTCCTGGTCCGATGGCGCAGCTCTGAGGAGCCACGGGCCTATCTGGTCCACGCCATCACCGTCGTTGCCGTGTCCGCAGTGTTGTCCTCGTGGTACCTCGGGCCACTCATCGTCCAGTACGCCGGCGGCAACCAGCAGGTTGTCGCTGACCTCTTCAAGTCCGGGTCGGTCCTCAACCAGTCCATCGCCGGCAGTGGCTCGGTGCTGCTGTTCGGTCTCCAGGTGATCGGCATGGTCGGTGTCGTCGTGCTCTGGAACCGGGCGATCTGGGCACGGGCTCTCGGCTTGTTGTTCGTCGGCATCCAGATCGCGCGGGCGCTGATGCTGCTGCGCTTCGCGTTCACGGGCCACCACTTCCTGCTTCTCTACTTGCCCTACGTGCTGCGTTACATGGCGGCGGCCGCCGGCGTGCTGGCTCTGTGGGAGCTCTGGCAGGTGAGAGGGGCCGGTCTGCTTGCGCGGTTGCGTTCCCCGCAACGTCTTGCCGGAGCCGTTGCCGTGGGGGCCGTCGTGGCCGTCGTCGGGGCGCAGGCGTGGCAGACCTGGTTGCCACAACCCGCTGGCGGCCGCAACAAGCAGGGCGGCGCCGTCAGTGATGCGGTCAGTCTCGCCACCTTGGCCCACGCCGAGTATCTGCCGAACGGCAAGGCACCTCGTTACCGGGCCCTGACCATGAATCCTGCCTTTCCCGCCAACGCCATCATCTCCGCGATCGACGCCGGGCTGGGCGCTGACACAGACGCCGTGGTGCTGTCCAGCGACCAGCGACTGTTCTCCTTCAAGGCGTTCCGCAACTACCTGCCACCGCGTCGCGAGTCGAGCAATGCCGCGACCCGGTGGGATGACCGCAAGCTCGTGGTCGACTCCTTCGCACGAATCGCGGAGCCGGCGACGCTGGCGCGAGCCCTGTCCGGCACCGAGTTCGGCCCGGTCGACGCTCTCGTCCTGAACCGAAAGGACGACAACACCTACACCTGGAACCGCCTCGAGTTCCCCGCCGACGCCTTCAAGAGCCCGGAGTTCAGCGTGCAGGTCGTTCAGGCGGTGCGGTCCTCGCGGGAGGAACCAGCGCAGTTCGTGGTCATCACGCGCAAGGGCTGATCAGGCCGGGTCTGGAGTCTCGCCGATGCGGGTCAGGCTCAGCATGAAGGACACCAGGATCATCTGGGCACCGCTGACGACCAGCACCAGCCCGATCAGGGGGGTCCGGATCTCG
>JANOHS010000287.1:0-2518 GCA_031406655.1 Micrococcales bacterium | reverse complement strand
ACCTTGTCGATCCGGGCCTTCTCGACGTTGAGGATCTTGCCGCGGATCGGCAGGATCGCCTGGTTGTGCGGGTTGCGACCTCGCACCGCGGAGCCACCCGCGGAGTCACCCTCGACGATGAAGACCTCGCTGATCGAGGGGTCGTTGCTCTGGCAGTCCCGCAGCTTGCCCGGCAGTCCACCGGACTCGAGCAGGCCCTTGCGGCGAGTGGCCTCACGGGCCTTGCGGGCCGCCATCCGGGCTGCCGACGCCTGGACCGACTTGCGCACGATGTCGCGGCCCTCGCTGGGGTGCCCGCTCAGCCAGTGGCCCAGCTGGTCGGTCATGGCTCGCTGGACGAAGCCCTTGACCTCGGAGTTGCCGAGCTTGGTCTTGGTCTGGCCCTCGAACTGCGGCTCGGCCAGCTTGACCGACACCACCGCTGTCAGACCCTCACGGATGTCGTCACCGGTGAGGTTCTCGTCCTTCTCCTTAAGCAGCTTCTGGTTGCGGGCGAAGTCGTTGACCAGCTTGGTCATCGCCGCCCTGAAGCCCTCTTCGTGGGTGCCGCCCTCATGTGTGTTGATGGTGTTGGCGTAGGTGTGAACCGACTCGGAGTAGGCGCTGGTCCACTGCATCGCCACCTCGAGGGACATCTTCCGTGTGGTGTCCTCCAGCTCGAAGGAGATGACCTCGGGGTGCACCGGCTCGGAGCGTTTGGAGCCGACCAGGTGCCTGACGTAGTCGACCAGACCGTCGTCGTAGCGGTAGGAGTCCGTGCGCGCCTTGGCCGGTTTGGCGTCCGCGCTCTGCTCGTCCAGGACCTCGGTCGCTTCGGCGTCCTCCGCTGCCTCTGCTGCCTCGATGGCCTCGACGGCCCGGGGACGCTCGTCGGTCAGCGTGATGGTCAGCCCCTTGTTCAGGAAGGCCATCTGCTGGAACCGTGCGCGCAGCGTCTCGTACTCGTAGGTCGTGCTCTCAAAGATGTCCGGGCTGGCCCAGAACGTGACCGTCGTACCGGTCTCGTCGGTGGCCTCGTCCTGGGACAGGTCGGCCGCGGGCACGCCCACCAGGAAGGTCTGACGAAACACGTGGCCGCGCTGGCGGACCTCGACGTTGACCTTGTCCGAGAGCGCGTTGACCACGGAGATGCCGACACCGTGCAGACCGCCGGAGACCGTGTAGCCGCCGCCGCCGAACTTGCCGCCCGCGTGCAGCTGGGTCAGCACGACCTCGACGGCGGGCTTGCCCTCGCCCTCCATGATCCCGGTCGGTATGCCACGGCCGTTGTCCACGACCTTGACCCCGCCGTCGGGCTGCAGGGTGACCTCGATGTGGTCAGCGTGGCCGGCCAGCGCCTCGTCGACGGAGTTGTCGACGACCTCCCAGACCAGGTGGTGCAGGCCGCGCTCGCCGGTGGAGCCGATGTACATGCTCGGGCGCTTGCGCACCGCCTCGAGTCCTTCAAGGACGGTGATGGCACTCGCGTCGTATGCCGGTCCGTCAGGCCTGGGTGCCATATGTGCGTGCGCGGCGGCAGCACTCTCGGCGTCAGGCAGGTTCTCTGGGCTGACCTGGGACACGGTGCTCCTTTTGACTTGTTGCATGGTCCGGTGGGTCCGCGCGCGGCTCGGTCACCTGCATCGCGGTAGATGGTCCGGGGTCGGGCACGGGAAGCGGCCACACCACAACACGTGATCCCGGGAGGCTTTCCGTGTTTGTTGCCCGCGGAACGCCACCGGCACCTCGTCTGGCAGGCCGCCGAATCGTTCTTGAGTCTACCTGTCGACACCGACAAGACCGCGCTCAGGAGGCCCGTGAACGCCATTTTCCGGTAAAGAAGCGGGGAGTTCCTACTCCCCCCACGTAACGGGGTCTCTCAGCGCCCGGAACTGGCCTTGCTGTGGTCGGTGCCGTCAGGGCTCACCCGTAGGTGTCGCGCGGCCCGGGCCCGGTGGCCTTGCGTAGTCCCCGGGTCCACGACGGTGCGCTCGGACCCTGCACGCGGAGCTCGACCACGGCGTCCTTCCCGACCTCGGTCTCCAGCCGCCCCAGGATGGATGACGACATCAGCCGCAGCTGGGTCGCCCACGCCGTCGAGTCGGCCCGCACGGTCAGGACTCCGTCGCCGAACGACACCGGGGTGCAGTGCTCGGCCACGTCCGCACCCACGATTGCCGGCCAGCGCCCCATGACCGAGCCGACGGCCACGTCGACGTTCCAGCCGCGGTCGACCAGCAGCCGATCCAACTGGTCACCGAGCAACGACGGGTCGCGACCAGTTGGGCCGTTGACGCCGGAACCACCCTCGTGCTGGCCCAGGGGTCGCCGCCTGCGCATCGGCCTGCTCCCCGGCCGAAGACCCTTAGCCCGGGCGGCTTCACGGGCCCGGGCAAGCGCGGATGCCGCCGCTGTGTCAGCGGTGTCCGCCTCCGCTTCGTCGCCCGCCGAGTCGCCTGCCGCGGCCGCCGGGGCGCCCGGGGAGTCGTCCACCACCTCGCCCTCGGTGTCGCTCGCTGGCTGCTCCGGGGCCGGCCCG
>JANOHS010000221.1:0-2343 GCA_031406655.1 Micrococcales bacterium | reverse complement strand
TTGATTGTGGTCACGCTCGCGGCGGGACAACAGCGCGCCCTGTGGGCGATGATTTGGTGCGTGGTCGTCGCCCGGCTGCGTAAGAGGCTGGTGATCGGCTGGGAGGTGTGATGCGACGACATACGACGCTGTCGGGGCAGCTGCTTGCTCTTCAGCTGCTCATCATGCTCGGTGTCCTCGCGGGAGTCACCGCCGTCTCCATCGCCCAGTCCGGTGAGTCCATCCGGCGGGCGGAGAGCCGTAGCGCCCGGGCAGCGGCGGAGAGCATCGCCGGCAACCCGCTGATCCGCACGAGCCTGCCCCAGGCCGAGGCGAACGGTGACAGCGTTCTGGCGACCGCGGCCGAGTCGTCGCGAACCCTCTCGGGAGCGGGGTCGGTCCTGCTGGTCAAGCTCGACGGCACCGTGGTCACCTCCGCCGACCCGGGGCAGGTTGGCACCCGGTTCACGTTTGCGGACCCGCTCGTCCCCCAGGGACGGTCATGGACCGGGCTGATCGACACCGGGTCCGGAACGGTGGTGTCGGCGCAGGTGCCGGTATTCGCCCCTGAGGAGCAGCAGATCGTGGGCGTGGCGGTCGTGGAACGGACCTATCCCTCGGTGCTTGCGCGCCTGCTCGAGGCCACACCCAACCTCGTGACCTATCTCGGCATCGCCGGAGGGTTGGGCGTGGTCGGCTCGCTGCTGCTCGCGTCCCGGGTCAAGCGTCAGACGATGGGTCTGGAGCCGCAGGACATCACCCGGCTGGTCGAGGACCGGGAGTCCATGCTGCACGGTCTCAAGGAGGGCCTGATCGGGCTGGATCCCGACCACCGCATCACGCTGGTCAACGACAGTGCCTGCCAGCTCCTGGGCGTGCCGTACAACAGCGTCGGGCGACGGCTCTCAGAGCTCCACCTGGATCCACAGCTCTTCGAGGTCCTGACGGGGGAGCGGACCGGGACCGACGTTATCGTGCTGGTCGAGGATCGGGTCCTGACGATGAACCGCAGGCCGATGTTGAACAGGGGTAAGGTGATTGGCTCCGTGACCACACTGCGCGACCGCACCGAGCTCGACACGCTGCGTCGAGAGCTCGGGGTGATCCGGATGTCCACTGACACGCTGCGGGCCCAGACCCACGAGTTCGCCAACCAGCTCCACGTCATCTCCGGACTGGTCCAGCTGCGGGAGTACGACGACGTGGTCCGGTTCATCGACAACGTGACCCGCGGCAGGGCCGAGCTGAACGAGGACGTCAGCAGCCGGGTCCTGGACCCCGCGCTGGCGGCGCTGCTGGTGGCCAAGGTGAGCCTCGCGTCGGAGCGCGGCGTCGTGCTGCGGCTGGCCGAGGGTGCCGGACTCGGCCGGATCGACGACGACCTCTCCCTCGACCTCACGACCGTCGTCGGCAACCTGGTGGACAACGCGATCGAGGCGGTGGGCGGGGCGACCTCAGCGGCGTCGCGGGGCGGCAGCTGGGTCGAGGTGGACCTGCGTGAGGAGGATGACGACGTCGTCGTTGAGGTGCGCGACAGCGGCCCGGGTGTGGGTGCCGACATCGCGGGCAAGGTCTTCGACAAGGGGTTCTCGACCAAGTCGGCCGAGGACGTCGGTCGTGGCTACGGGCTCGCGCTCACCGGTCTGGTCTGCCGTCGCCGTGGCGGCAGCGTCCAGATCCGCAACGACCAGGGCGCGATCTTCACCGCCCGGATGTCCCGCACCCGGGTCCTCGCATGACGCGCGTTCTCGTGGTCGACGACGACTTCATGGTGGCCCGGGTCCACCGGGGTTTCGTGGAGGCGGTGCCTGGTTTCGAGGTGGTTGACGTGGCGCACACCGGCCAGGCCGCACTGAGCGCCGCCGAGCGGCTCAAACCCGATCTGGTGCTGCTCGACATCTATCTGCCAGACCTGAACGGGCTCGACCTGCTACCGATGCTGCGCGAGGTGCAGCCCGACCTCGACGCGATAGTGATCAGCGCCGCGAATGAGGTGGAGACGGTGCGCCGGGCACTGCGGGGTGGGATCGTGCACTACCTGATCAAGCCCTTCTCCGCTGCGGACCTGCGCGAGAGTCTCGAGCACTATCAGCGGACCTACGCTCGCCTCGACCGGGGGGATGAGGCACAGCAGCAGGACGTCGACCGGGTGTTCCGCCACAGAACCGGCTCCGCCCCCGGTGCGGCACGGTTGCCCAAGCGGCTCAGCCCTGAGACTGCCGAGCTGGTGGAGCAGGCCCTACGCGCTGCCGGGACCGACCTGTCGGCCAGTGAGTGCGCGGACGCGGTGGGTCTGGCCAGGGTCAGCGTCCGCCGTTACCTTGAGCACTTCGTGAGCGTGGGCCGCGCGGATGTCCGCCTGCG
>JANOHS010000212.1:0-5625 GCA_031406655.1 Micrococcales bacterium | reverse complement strand
GGCGAGGCGCTCAACTCCGCGGTCTCACCCGGTGTCGTCATCAGCGGCGCGCTCGTGACCGGCTCGGTGCTCTCCCCGGGTGTTCACATCCACAGCTACGCGACCATCACCGACAGCGTCCTGCTCGACTTCGTCGAGGTCGGTCGCCACGCCAAGATCCATCGAGCCATCATCGACAAGTTCGTCGTGGTGCCCCCCGGGGTGAGCATCGGCGTCAACCGGGCGGACGACCTGGAACGGGGCTTCACCGTCACCGACTCCGGCATCACCGTGGTGGGCAAGGGCCAGGTGGTCCGACCGTGAGCGCCCGCGACCCTCGTCCGGCGAGAGTCGCGGTGCAGCTTCAGCCTCAGCACGCGGCATACAGCGACATCCGGCGTGCCTGCGCGCGGGCCGAGGAGCTTGGCGTCGACATCGTCTTCAACTGGGACCACTTCTTCCCGCTGTATGGGGAACCCGACGGCAGTCACTTCGAGTGCTGGACCATGCTGGCGGCGTTCGCAGAGGCGACCGAACGGGTCGAGATCGGGGCTCTGGTCACGTGCAACTCCTATCGCAACCCCCAGCTGCTCGCCGACATGGCGCGGACGGTGGATCACATCAGCGACGGGCGGCTGATCCTGGGGATCGGTTCGGGCTGGTTCGAGAAGGACTACAACCAGTACGGATTCGAGTTCGGCACCGCAGGCGGACGCCTCGATGCGCTTGACCGGGACCTGCCCCTGATCAGGAGCCGATGGGCGAAGCTCAACCCGGCCCCGACCCGCCACATCCCGGTGCTGATCGGTGGTGGTGGTGAGCGCAAGACACTGCGGATCGTGGCCCAACAGGCCGACATCTGGCACGGGTTCGGCCGTGCCGAGACGATTGCGCACAAGCACCGCGTGCTCGATCGGTGGTGCGCCGAGGTGGGCCGCGACCCTCTGGAGATCGAGCGCTCCGCCGGCGTGTCGCCCCAGAGCCCCGCACCAAGCGCAGAGAGCCTGTATGCCGTCGGCACGCGCCTCTTCACGATCGGCCTCGGCGGGCCGGCATACGACTTCGGCCCTGTCCGCGACCTGCTCGCCTGGCGGGACGAGCGCAACCGGGCGTAGCACCAACAGGGTGCTCCGGTCGTATGGCGAGACCGGGTGAAGGCGCGATCCACCCGTCGATAGCCTTGCGGCGTGCCCGATCGCGCAACACAGACCCTCCTGGTAACTGTCTCCGGCGACGACCGTCCCGGCGTCACGAGCACGTTGTTCGACGCCATTGCCGATGTCGGGGCCGAGGTCCTCGACCTCGAGCAGGTCGTCGTCCGCGGCCATCTGACCCTGGCGCTGCTGCTCTCGGGGGGACCGCAGAACATCCGCCTGCGCGAAGTCGTGACCAGCGTTGCCACGTCCCTGGGCATGCACGTCACGGTCGCGTCGGGCAGCGGCGACAACGCACCGCGCCGCGGGGGGCGAGCTGCTGTGGTCGTCATCGGAGCGCCGTTGCTGGCCAGTGCGGTTGCGGCCGTCACGACACGAATCGCGGCCCACGGTGCCAACATCGACCGGATCCGTCGGCTGTCGCGTTACCCGGTCACGACGGTCGAGTTCGACATCTCGGGCGCTGATGTCGCGGTTCTGCGCACGGAGCTCTCGCTCGAGGCGGCGGTGCGGGGCGTGGACATCGCCGTCGCCCCTGCCGGACTGGCTCGCCGGGGTCGCCGGTTGGTCGTCATGGATGTGGACTCGACCTTGATCCAGGACGAGGTCATCGAGCTGCTGGCGGCACGTGTCGGTCGAGAGGCCGAGGTCGCCCTCATCACGTCCGCCGCCATGCGCGGCGAGCTCGACTTCGCCGAGAGCCTTCGTGCCCGGGTGTCGACCCTGGCCGGTCTTCCGGTGGGCGTCCTTGACGACGTGCGCGCCGCCATCCGGCTCACGCCCGGTGCCCGCACCCTGGTGCGCACCCTGAAGCGGCTCGGCTTCACGGTCGCCGTCGTCTCGGGCGGTTTCATCGAGATCGTCGGCCCCATCGCGGCGGAGCTGGAGATCGACCACGCCCACGCCAACCGCCTCGAGGTGCGCGACGGACTCCTGACCGGTGGGCTGCTCGGCGAGATCGTCGACCGCCAGGGCAAGGCCGAGGCACTGCGCCGATTCGCGGCAGCGGAGGGGCTGCCACTGTCACGCACCGTGGCGATCGGCGACGGCGCCAACGACCTGGACATGCTGGCCACAGCCGGTCTCGGGATCGCTTTCAACGCCAAGCCGATCGTGCGCGAACAAGCCGACACCTCGGTCAACGTGCCATATCTGGACGCGGTGCTGTACCTGCTGGGGATCACCCGCGAGGAGATCGAGGACGCCGATGAAGCCGACGGCACGCCCACACCTGCTCCACGCCTGCCCCCTCGCTAACTCTTAGGCTGTCCCAATGGCCAGCACCGTGCATACGTCCCTGCTCATCATCGGCGGTGCCGAGGACAAGGTAGGTCGCGCAACGGTCCTGCGCCGGTTCGTCCGACTGGCTGGCGGGCGCAGGGCGCGCATCGTGGTGATCCCCACGGCGTCCTCCCTTCCCGCTGAGGCGGTTGAGGCCTACACGACCATCTTCACCCGGCTCGGCGCACCCCAGGTCGTGGCCGTCGACCCGCCAGCACGCCCGGCTGCCGTCGCGGACACGCTGGTGCAGGCCGTCGACAACGCCACCGGCGTCTTCATGACCGGCGGCAACCAGCTCAAGCTCAGCCAGCGGCTCGTCGGGACGCCGCTCGCGGACGCGATCTCCCGTGCTCACCAACGCGGCGCGGTCGTGGCCGGCACCTCGGCGGGAGCCTCGGTCATGAGCCTGTTCATGATCTCGCTCGGTGCGGATGGCGTGACCCCGCGCCAACGCTCCGGCCAGCTCACGTCCGGACTGGGCCTCCTGCCGGGGGTCATCGTCGACCAGCACTTCGACCAACGAGCTCGCTACGGCCGGCTGATGTCGTTGGTGGCCGGCTCCCCGAACCTTCTGGGTATGGGGATCGACGAGGACACCGCGGCTGAGATCCGCGACGGCCGGCGGCTGACCGTGATGGGCTCCGGCGCCGTCTTCGTGGTCGATGCCCGGGGCGCGGTCAGCGATGCTCCCGAGGCCCGCCGAGATGCCCCGCTGCTGGTCTCCGGCGCCGTCGTGCACTCACTGCCCACCGGCGCCACGTTCGACCTGCTCACGGCACGGTTGACCGGTTTCGTGGAGAAGCACCCTGATGTGCTCGTCAAGGCCGCGCTCATGGCACCACCGCGTACCAACCCAGGAGCAGGACATGTCCACTGAACGACCGCCCGCCGCAGGACCTGCATCCCCGGACCTGACCATCCTCGAGTCGCGTGTCTACCGCGGACCCAACATCTGGTCCTACGAGCAGGCCATCCACCTGGTCGTCGACCTGGGCAGCCTGGAGGACCACCCCACCAACACCCTTGATGGCTTCACCGACACCCTTCTCGCGCTCCTTCCCGGGTTGGAGGGGCATACCTGCTCCCGCGGTGTCGCCGGTGGCTTCGTGGAGCGCCTGCGCGAGGGCACCTGGCTGGGGCACGTGACCGAGCACGTCTCGCTGCAGGTGCAGAAGGAGGCAGGCCATGATCTGCGCCGGGGCAAGACCCGCGGGGTCAAGGGCCGGCGAGGGGTCTACAACGTCATCTACGGCTATGTCGACGAGCGCGTCGGCGTTGCTGCCGGGGAGCTTGCCGTCCGTCTGGTCAACCAACTGGTCCAGCCC
Source organism: Micrococcales bacterium (assembly GCA_031406655.1). Taxonomy (GTDB): domain Bacteria; phylum Actinomycetota; class Actinomycetes; order Actinomycetales; family Dermatophilaceae; genus UBA4719. The sequence continues at coordinate 1,886 of JANOHS010000212.1, read as the reverse complement.
GAGCCCGGGTTCGACTTCGAGGCCGAGCTCGACCTGTTCCTGGCGCGGGCCGAGCGCACGGCGTTCGGTCCCTCCACCTCGGCCATCCTCGAGGAGGCGGTCTCGCGTGACATCCCGTGGATCCGCCTGAACGAGCACTCGCTGATCCAGCTCGGCCAGGGCGTCCACGCCCAGCGCATCCGCGCCACCATGACCTCGATGACCGGCGCGCTGGCCGTCGACATCGCCGGAGACAAGGGCCTGACCACCAAGCTGCTGGCCTCGGCCGGCCTTCCCGTCCCCCGCAGCGAGGCCGTCCGCAGCGTCGACGCCGCCGTGGCGGCAGCAGACAGGATCGGCTACCCGTGCGTGGTCAAGCCCCTGGACGGCAACCACGGCCGGGGCGTGTGCCTGAACCTCCCGAACGCCGACGCCGTCCGCGCCGCCTGGGCGATCGCGGAGGGCGAGTCCCGTCGGGGCATCTGCATCGTCGAGTCCCTCCTGGTCGGTCGCGACTACAGATGCCTCATCGTCGGCGGCAAGATGGCGGCCATCGCCGAACGGGTCCCCGCACACGTGACGGGGGACGGTGAGCACACCATCGGGGAGCTCATCGAGATGACCAACTCCGACCCCCGTCGAGGTGTGGGGCACGAGAAGGTCCTGACCAGGATCAAGGTGGACGACGCGGCCCTGGATCTGTTGGCAGCACAAGGGTTTGAGCTCGACAGCGTGACCGCTGCCGACACCATGGTCAAGCTTGCGCTGACCGGCAACATGTCCACGGGCGGCATCTCGGTGGACCGTACCTTCGACGCCCACCCCGACAACGTCGAGATCGCCGAGGAGGCCGCGCGCATGATCGGCCTGGATGTCGCGGGGATCGACTTCATCTGCCCGGACATCGCGTCCCCCGTCCGTGAGACCGGGGGTGCCATCTGCGAGGTCAACGCGGCTCCCGGCTTCCGGATGCACACCCACCCGACGGTCGGCGAACCGCAGTTCATCGCCAAGCCCGTGGTCGACCTGCTCTTCCCGCCCGGTGCGGCCTCACGGGTTCCGATCGTCGCGGTGACCGGCACCAACGGCAAGACCACGACCGCGCGGATGATCGCCCACATCTTCAAGGGTCTGGGCCGCAAGGTCGGCATGACCTCCACCGACGGCATCGTGATCGACGAGCGACTCGTCATCAAGGCCGACGCCTCCGGTCCGAAGTCGGCCCGGATGGTGTTGCAGAACCCCCGCGTCGACTTCGCGGTCATGGAGGTCGCTCGCGGGGGGATCCTGCGCGAGGGACTGGGCTACGACCGGAACGACGTCGCGGTCGTCACGAACGTCGCACCGGACCATCTCGGGCTCCGCGGGATCGACACCCTGGAGCAGCTCGCTGACGTCAAAGCCGTTGTCGTTGAGGCGGTCCCGCGCGACGGCTTCGCGGTTCTGAACGCCGACGACGACCTGGTCCGGGCGATGCGCCGGCGATGTTCGGGCAGCGTCATCTGGTTCTCCCTGCAGCCGCCGGGCACCAAGGTCCGCGACTTCATCGATGAGCAGTGCCGCAGGGGCGGACGTGCCGTCGTGCTCGAGCCCACTGACAAGGGCGACATGATCGTCATCCGACACGGCCGCCGCAGCATGCAGCTGGCCTGGACCCACCTGTTGCCCTCGACGTTCGGCGGGGCGGCCAAGATGAACGTCGCCAACGCCATGGCCGCCGCCGGGGCCGCGTTTGCGGCCGGCGCACCCCTGCACGACATCCGCCAGGGCCTGCGGACGTTCACGACGTCCTACTACCTGTCACCGGGACGGATGAACCTGCTGGACATCAACAACATCGAGGTCGTGGTCGACTACTGCCACAACCCTCCCGGCATGCGGATGCTCGGGGACTTCGTCGAGTCGTA
>JANOHS010000149.1:0-2151 GCA_031406655.1 Micrococcales bacterium | reverse complement strand
GCCGCCGAGTAGACCGAGCGCTGCTCGAAGAAGCCGATCTTCGGGTCGGTGGAGAAGATCTTCTGGAAGCTCGCGGTCATCGTGATGACCAGGTCCCAGGCAAGGGCGATACCGGGAACCCAGACGTACTTCGCCTTGCCGTGCTTGAACAGCAGCGTCACGCACAGGGCGAGAGCGATCGCCGCGAGGAGCTGGTTGGAGATGCCGAACAGCGGGAACAGCTGGTAGATGCCGCCGAGCGGGTCGTTCACCCCGACATACAGGAAGTAGCCCCACGCCCCGACCACGATGGCGCTTGCGGACCAGGAGGCCGGCTTCCAGGAGATGTCTGCATACCTGGGCCAGATGTTGCCGATCGTGTCCTGCAGCATGAAGCGGCCGACGCGGGTTCCGGCGTCGACGGCCGTGAGGATGAACAGCGCCTCGAACATGATCGCGAAGTGGTACCAGAACGCAGCCAGACCTCCGCCGAACGCCTTCGTGAAGACCAGCGAGATCCCGAACGCGAGCGTGGGGGCGCCACCGGTGCGGGAGATCAGGGTGGTCTCCTGGACGGACTGTGCAGCAGCGACCAGCTGATCGGGGGTGATCGTGAATCCGAGGGTCCGGACGAACTCCGCGGCTGCCCCCGGGGTGCCACCCGTGGCGCCGCCGGGGCTGTTGATCGAGAAGTAGAGCCCCTGGTCGATGACGGAGGCGGCGATCAGGGCGCTGATGGCCACGAAGGACTCCATCAGCATGCCGCCGTAGCCGATCATCCGGACCTGGCTCTCCTTGCCGATCATCTTGGGCGTGGTGCCCGAGGCGATCAGCGCATGGAACCCGGACAGGGCGCCGCAGGCGACGGTGATGAACACGAACGGGAACAGCTTTCCGGCGAACACCGGTCCGGTTCCGTCGAGCGCGAACTTCGAGACCGCCTCGCTCTCGAGCATCGGCCTGGCGATGATCAGGGCGCCCGCGAGGAGCACGATGACGCCGACCTTCATGAACGTGGACAGGTAGTCGCGCGGGGCCAGCAGCATCCACACCGGCAGGATCGAGGCCACGAAGCCGTAGATGACCAGGGCGAGGACGAGCTTGTTCGGGGAGAGGGTCAGCACGTCGGCAAGGCCCATCTCGCCGACCCAGTTGCCGCCCATGATTGCTACCAGAAGCAGAGCGACACCGATGCCGGTGACCTCCATGACCCGGCCCGGCCGCAGGTAGCGCAGGTAGAACCCCATGAAGAACGCGATCGGGATCGTGAGGCCGATGGAGAAGACGCCCCAGGGCGACTCAGCGAGAGCGTTGACCACGACGAGGGCGAGCACGGCGAGCAGGATGATCATGATCGAGAAGACCGCGATCAGCGCGGCGATGCCGCCGACGGTGCCGATCTCCTCGCGGATCATCTGGCCGAGGCTCTTGCCGTTGCGCCGCATCGAGAAGAACAGGACCACCATGTCCTGGACGGCGCCGGCGAAGATGACGCCGACGATGATCCAGATCGTGCTGGGCAGGTAGCCCATCTGCGCGGCAAGCACGGGGCCGACCAGCGGACCAGCGCCGGCGATGGCCGCGAAGTGGTGCCCGAACAGCACCCGCCGGTCGGTCACGTCGAAGTCGCGGCCGTTCTGGAGGCGTTCGGCCGGTGTGGCGCGGGTGTTGTCGACGCCGAGCACCCGGTAGGCGATGAAACGGGCATAGAACCGGTAGGCGATCGCGTACGACGAGAGCGCGGCGAACAGGATCCACAGGGCGGAGACGTTCTCACCCCGCGACAGGGCCAGCACCGCCCAGCAGGTCGCCCCGACGAGGGCGACGGCACCCCAGGCCACCATGGACCTCGGTGTCATCCTCCCCGTCTTCTGGTCTTCAGACGTTTGCGTTGACATGGGGGATTCCTCCAGGGTGCGCGGCGTGGTTAGGCTGCCCGAAACATACACCCGTATGACGTCCCAAAACGGGCGATCTTGGCCACATCGGACCCCCCCGTCAAGGAACATCCAGCAACACGGCAACCGAGGCGCCCGACCTTTTCAGCGGTCAGCTCTTGGAGCCTCTGCGATCGTCGAGCCGCTCCCCATCGTGCCGTCAAGGATCAACCCGAATGACATGAGGGGAAACAGCCTCTGCAACGGCCGCAGCAGAGCCTTGTCCAGAAGTGTC
>JANOHS010000070.1:0-6340 GCA_031406655.1 Micrococcales bacterium | reverse complement strand
TGTAGAAGCTGAGGCACTGTTGACCCCTGCCGAGGTAGCGGCACTTTTCCGGGTCGACCCCAAGACGGTGACTCGCTGGGCCAAAGCCGGGAAGCTTACTTCCCTGCGGACGCTCGGTGGCCACCGCCGCTACCGTGAGTCCGAAGTGCGCAACCTCTTGGGCGGGACCGAGATCGCGTCCTGAGGCAGTTGCGGCTCCGGACCTGGGGCCGCGGTGGGACGGGGGCCGGTGCGTGTGCACAGCCCAGCGCCGCCAAGCCTTTTCGGCTGGCGGCGCTGGGTTTGTCATGCCGGCTGGTCAAGCCGGCAGGGTCACTCCTTGGTTCCCGGTGGCCGGTAGTTGACCGTCTGCCGTGCTGCCGCGTCAACGTCCTCGGGGGACAGCAGGACCACGGTGCGGACCTTGGTCATACCGGACGCGTTGACCGCCAGAGCCACTGCGGCAGCCGCCTTGTTGTCAGGCAGCTCCACCGTGGTGAAGACATCATCCTCGCCGAAGGCGAAGTCGAACGTCTCGAGGTGACCGCCGAGGTCGGTCGCCAGTTTGTCGATGGCCGTACGCCGGTCGGTGCCTCCGGACTTCAGGACGCCCTTGGATCCTTCGCTGGCATAACGAGCGATGAACAGGTAGCGGCTCATGTGAGCCTCCTTTGCTCCCCTGTTGGTGGGTGGACTCCCCTGTGGGTGTGACAGCGCAGACGATGCTCCGCGAGAGCGGACCGCGCAACCAGCATTCGGCGTAATCAGCGCTTGGCGCAGGTGTGGTCAGTGGCTGTCGCCGAGGAACGGCTTGATCAGATCCATCGGCAGGGGGAAGACGACGGTGCTCTTCTCCCCGCCGAGCTCCAGCAGGGTCTGCAGATAGCGCAGCTGCATGGCGGCGGGGTTCCGGCTGAGGATCTCCGCGGCCTCGTAGACCTTCTGGGCCGCCTGGAACTCGCCTTCCGCGTTGATGATCTTCGCGCGCCGCTCGCGTTCGGCCTCGGCCTGGCGTGCCATCGCCTTCTGCATCGCCTCGGGGATCTCCACGTCCTTGATCTCGACCGTGGTGACCTTGATGCCCCAGGGCTCGGTCTGCTCGTCGATGATCCGCCGCAGGCTGTCGTTGAGCTGGTCGCGCTCGGCGAGGAGGTCGTCCAGCTCGGCATGACCGAGCACGGACCGCAGGGTCGTCTGGGCGATCTGCGAGGTGGCCACGGCATACTCCTCGACCTCGGTGATGGCCCGGGCCGGGTCGGTGACCTTGAAGTAGGCGACGGCATTGACCCGCGCCGGCACGTTGTCCCGGGTGATGACCTCCTGCGGCGGGATGGTCAGCGTGACCGTACGCAGGTCGACGCGCACCAGCCGGTCGACGAAGGGGATCAGGAACACCAGGCCCGGCCCGGCCAGGGGTTTTAGCCGGCCCAGTCGGAAGAGGACGCCCCGCTCATACTCGCGCAGCACCTTGGTGTTGACGACGGTGAGCCCCAGCAGGACGACCAGCACGAGCAGTGCGACATACAGCATCATTTGCCCTCCCAGGCGTCAGATCCCCAGCGGGTGCGCGAGGTCTGCGTCACCCGTAGACCGGTCGCCGGGGTCGGCTCCGGGAAGTTGGCCGGCGCCGCCCGGAAGTGGGCGCTGTACCGGATCCCGAGCCAGATGGTGAACAACATCGGCACGCCGAGCACCAACGTTGACAGCTCGAGGTGCCGGGCCACGGCGACCAGAAGAAGCGCCGCGGCACAGCCGACGAGCACCATCGAGATACCGCGATGGAACCGGCCCGCCTCCGAGTGCGGCCAGGGCGCGACCGCCCTGGTCACCTCACGCCCGGTCGTCGAGCTCGTGCACCTGGGCTTGACCAGACACGAGTTGCACACCGACGCCTTGGCCCGGTAGCGCACCAGGTGATGCAACTCGTCGTACTCCATCGGCCAGAGCATCGCGTCCTCGGAGCAGGTCCACGCGTCGTGCTGCGGGAGGTAGCTGAACCCCGCGGTGCGGAACCGCTCGGACCGTTGCTGGCTGTGCTGCGCCAGCCAGTCCAGGGCAGTAGCGACGACCAGGAGTATGACCGCGTAGCCACCGATGATGAGCACCTCCGGGTGCAGGGCCACCGCTACCGGTCCCCCGCCTCGGTGGGAACCCGCTCGGTGATCTCGGTGAACAGGACCTCGTCCAGCTCGTCACGTGAGCCACCAACCCGGTAGCGAACCCCGAGCCAGCAAAGCCACAGGAACGGCAGGACACCGCCGATGATGAACACCAGGTCACCGGGCAGGCGCATCCACTCGAAGACGCTGTTGGTCGGGTTGGTGATGAACTCCAGCTGACGGGCGGCGAAGTAGCCGTCGTTGACCGACGCGTAGAGCTGCAGGATGCCAAGTGGGAGCAGGGTCGCGAACGACATCCAGGCGAGGCCGAGGTTGGCCGACCAGAAGGAGATCTTGGCCAGCCGGTCGGACCATCGCTCGGTGGGGATGAGGTAGCGCAGGCAGAACAGCGCCAGCCCCATCGCCAGCATCCCGTAGACGCCCATCATCGCGGCGTGCGCGTGGTTGGCGGTCAGGGCGGTGCCGATCTCGTAGTAGGACACGATCGGCAGGTTGACCAGGAAGCCGAAGATCCCGGCGCCGAGGAAGTTCCAGAAGCCGACGGAGACCAGGAACATCACCGCCCAGCGGTGCGGGAACGGCGTGGCGGACTTGGACTCCTGGCGGGCACCCAGCTGCAGGAACGACCAGGCCTCGACGGTCAGGAACGTCAGCGGGATCACTTCCATGGCCGAGAAGAACGCGCCCAGGGCCATGCTCTCGGCGGCGCTGCCGGAGAAGTAGAGGTGGTGCATGGTGCCAATGACCCCACCAGCGGAGTACAGGATGATGTCGAGGAAGATCACGGTCAGGGCCACGCGCTCCCGTACCACGCCGAGCATCACGAAGATGTAGGCCACCAGGACGGTGGTGAAGATCTCCAGGAAGTCCTCGACCCACAGGTGCACCACCATGAACCGCCAGAAGTCGGCGATGGTGAAGCTGTCCTCCGAGCTGGTGAGGAGCCCGACCGCATAGAACGCCGGGATGGCGAGCGCGGTGTAGAAGAACATCCACGGCATGTTGCCGCGCGACTCCATGCGCAGCCGGCCGCGCAGCCCGCGGAACAGGATGATGACCCAGATGACCAGGCCCAGGGTGAGCAGGACCTGCCAGAACCGGCCGAGGTCGAGGTACTCCCAGCCCTGCATACCGAAGGCCCCGAGCACGTCGGGGAGCACCCCGTGGATGTCGAGGGCCTCGCCGGCCATGCTGCCGAAGACCACCAGGGCCAAGGCACCGAGCAGGATGTAGGCGAGCCAGTGCTGCCGGCGCGGCTCCCGTCCCGTGATCATCGGGGCGAGGAAGATGCCAGCCGCCAGGAATGAGGTCGCCGTCCAGAAGATCGACAGCTGCACGTGCCAGGTGCGAACCAGGTTGTAGGGCAGATAGCTGGAGAGGTCGAAGCCGAAGAAGCTGGAGATGTCGGCACGGTAGTGCTCGCTGGCGGCACCGACCATGACCTGGATGAAGAAGAGCAGACCCACCACGAGGAAGTAGTAGGCGCACGCACGCTGCGCCGGCGTGAGCACGACGTCCCCAGGCGGGCGGAAGGAGATCGTGTCGGCCTGCCGGCCCTTCCAGCCGAACCGGTCACCCCAGCGGCCGAAGGCCGCGAACAGCGCGCCGATGCCGGCCAGCAGGGCAATGAGGGAGAGCACACTCCACACCATGACGTTGGCGGTCGGCTTGTTGTCGACCAGCGGCTCCGGAGGCCACGAGTTGGTGTACGTGTAGTTCTTGTCGGGGCGCAGCGTCGAGCCCGACCAGGCTGTCCAGGCGAAGAACGACGTGAGCTGCCGGATCTGGGTCGGGTCGGTGATGGCGTCCGGGCGCATGCCCTTCTCCCCGGAGGTGGGGCCGAAGTAGTTGCCGTAGTACGTGACCAGCTCCTCGAAGGCCACCGCCTGCGCAGCCGTGTAGGTGAGCGTCTTGGTCGCCTTGTCGTAACGGTTCGTCTTGAAGTCCTCGATCACCTTTGCCTGCGCGGTGCTCGAGGCGGCTCCGCCGTACTGGCGGGTGACGCTCTCGGCTGCGCGGTGGAGGTAGTCGGCGGTGAAGTCGGGCCCGAGGTAGGCGCCGTGCCCCATCACGGAGCCGTACTCCATCAAGCCGTTCTTCAGGAAGAGCTTCTGGCCCTTGATGACGTCATCACCGCTGAACAGCGCCTTGCCGTCCTGGCTCACCACCCTGTCGGCGATCGGCGGTCCGGTCTCGTACGTGCGGAAGGCCAGGAAGCCGAGCACCGCGAAGCCGAACAAGATGACAAGGGCGGCGGCCTGCGCCCAGGTCCGCGAGACCATCATGGGCCGTCTGGCGTTCGAGGAACGCTCTGTTGTGCTCACTTGCGACACGTCTTTCCTCCGGGGGTCTGGCGTGCGCGCAGCAGCCCACTGCCTGCCTTGCGCCCTACCGTCTGGATGGACAACGTTGTTTTACCACAAAAACGCCGTGTAAAATAACCCACGTCTTACCGGAGGAGTCTTATGAGTACGGTCCCTGAGAACGAGCAGATCCTGCAGCCGCTGGCCGGGTCCAGCGGGGGCGAATGCGGCTGTGGTCATCAACGCCCGTCCGATCTCGACGCACCGAGGGAGGTGCCCGCGCAATGAACACCCGTGCCATCCCCGGGAGTGTGCAGTGGTCGGCGCTCGAGACCCTGCGACGGTGGGAGACCGCCGGTGGGCACTGGCAGGTCTTGTCCCGTAGCCCGTCCGGACTCATCGTCGCGCTGCTGCGCTGCGACGCTGGCGAGGAGGCGCACCGCTTCACCAGCCCTGACCCTGCCCTGGCGGCATACATCGGCGACCGCGAGGCAAGTGAGCCATGAACCCGGTGGCTGTCTCTGGTCATCGGCCTGACCGATGACCAGGCCCGGCCATCAACAACCCCCAGACCTGGCGTTGTGGCACATCTCAGGCGAGGCAACGACAACGGCATCTGACCTGTCCCATGTGGTATTTTCAGGGCGCACCTGTTTTTACCGAATCGATCAGGAAAACTATCGACATGCCCGAGCTCACAGACGCGGGGCCTCGTTCACCTGCCGGCCCCAGCCACCACAAGGTGCTGGCCAGCATCAGCCGCACGGCGGTCCTCGAGCTGCTCCGCTCGCGTGCCCGCCCGCTCGGTGTCCTCGAGGTGGCCGAGCACGTGGGGCTGCACCAGAACACCGTGCGGTCCCACCTCGACCTGCTGGTCGACTCCGGGTTCGCCATCCGTCGCAGCGAGGCTCCGCACGGGCCGGGCCGCCCGCGGGTGGTCTACGAGGCGACGGCGGCGCCAGAGGGCGAACACAACTACCGGCTCCTGGCCGAGGTGCTGGCCCAGCATCTGGTCGACACCACCGATCGCCCCGGCGAGGCTGCGGTCGACGCCGGGCGGAGCTGGGCGCGGTCGACCGGGCAGCGACAGCATGGAGACGACGGGACCGAGACCACCGCGGCGTTGCCGGTCAGCGAGGAGGAAGCGATAGCGGCGGTCGTCCGGATGCTCGGCGACAGCGGCTTCGCGCCCGAGCTGAGCGCAGACGGCACGTCCCTCAACCTGCACCGCTGCCCGTTCCGCGAGCTGGCCGTGAGCCACCCCGACGTGGTGTGCGGAGCCCACCTTGGAATCATCCAGGGCGCCCTCGCCGAGCTGGGCGACATGGTCGGCGCCACTCGGTTGCTCCCGTTCGTGACCCCGGGCCTGTGTGTCGCCACCTTGACCCGATCGGCCAGGAAGGCCGGGGTTTGACCGGCCCTTCGATGACGTCAGGGTGTCTGGCTGCCTCCAGGTCGCGACGGAGGCAGCAGTAGGAGAGCGAGTGCCCCCAGGGCGGCCGCCGCCTCAGCGACGGCGCTGAGCGTCTTCTCGGGGTACCAGAACGGGTCATACATGTTGGGTAACGGACCCAAGCCCCCGACGTCGACGTAGGCATACAGCAGCACTGCACCCAGGCCGCCCGCCGCGACCAGAAAGGCGAACAGGGCGGCGAGGCGGTGACGGACCAGAACCACCACCAGCATCGCGATCAAGGCTGCGGCGGACTCGACACGGAACAGGTCGCCTTGGCTCAGGTTTGGGCTCGCCGTGCCCCTGATCTCGTCAAAGTTCGGGGCGAGATGCCAGTGGACGTAGGTGTCGACACCCAGTCCTGCCGCCACTACCAGGATCAGCAGTCGGTGGGTCGTCCCGACACGAACGCCGGTCATGCGCGAGGTCTGGGCCATGTGAGTCTCCAATTCGCTGCCTTTCCCGTTGATACGGATGGGTCAACA
>JANOHS010000051.1:0-2088 GCA_031406655.1 Micrococcales bacterium | reverse complement strand
CGGCACGACCTTCCCGGGGCCACCGAGGACGCTGAAGATGATCTTCTCGGCAGCGCGGCCCTGGTGGGTCGGGAGGATGTGCTCGAAGGGGAAGAGCTCGCGCACGGCATCCCTGAAGATGAAGAAGGAGGGCGAGCCGGCATACGACTCGTCCCCGTGCTGTATGGCGGCCCACTGGTCGCGGCTCATCGCGCCCGTGCCCGAGTCGGTGAGCAGGTCGATCAGCACGTCCTGGGCGTTCACCTTGAACAGGTTGTAGCCGGCCGTGGCAATCGCGGCCTTTCGCTGCTCCGGTGTGGTCATCCGGAGCGGCTCCACCGAGTGGATCCGGAAGGGCTCGATGATGGTGCGGTATGTCGGTGCGTCCATGCCCATGATCATGCTGGAAGGCCGCGGCCAAGCCGCCTTCGGGGTCCCTACGACTGCGGCGGTTTCCGCTCAGCGCTGACGGCTACTGACCTCCTGGGTCCGTGCCGAAGTCTCGCGGGCGAATACCAGCATCGGCGCGGCAGCAGGGCCGCCGACGGCCTGCTCCACGATCAGCTGGTACGCCTTCAGCTGGGGGGAGTAGTACGCCACGCGGGCTGGCAGCGCAGCATCCGGGGCGTCATCGGTCTTGTAGTCGACGATCACCAGCGACCCGTCGTCCTCGCGGTAGATCAGGTCGACGAAGCCCTCCAGGACGGTCCCGTCGTCCTGGACCATCCCGACGTACGACTCGCGCCAGTGCTCCCGGGCCGCAGCCCGTCTGACGACGTCCGAGTCGAGCGCCGACCGCACCAAAGCCGTTATCAGAGAGGCGAACTCGACGACGCCCTCAGCGACGCTCTGCGCCGCCACGGCATCCTCGAGGCCGTCGCCGGTCGACAGGTCCACGACCTGCAGGACCCCGTGCACGGCCCGGCCGATCGCCGAGCCGTAGCGGCCCTTGGACCACGCCGGCAGCTCGACATCGCGACCGCCCTTGGCCGCGCCCGAAGCCAGCGCCTCGTCGGCTGGCGTCACCTCGGTCGCGACCTCAGCGTCAGCTCCGGGCCTCGCGGCAACGGTGACATCCGGCGGGGACCATTCGGCATCCGGGTCGGTGCCCTCGAGGCCCGAAGCGCTGAACGCCGGATGCGCTCTGCTCGCCTCGGCCGAACCCTGGACGCCGGCCAGCCAGGTGTCGAAGTCCGGGGGAGGAGTCACGGCCGAGGAGAGCGGGGTCGGCCCGGAGCCGGTCTCCCCGGCCGGCAGCGGCACAGCCCCGGCCGCCGTCTCGGCGTGGACATCGCCCAGCCGTCGCGCGTTGGTGTCGCGTGGGCCGGAGCGGTGCATCGAGACCACGAGGTGGTCGCGGGCCCGGGTTGACGCGACATACATCAGGCGCAGCCGCTCGAAGGAGCTCATCTGCTCGTCCAGCGGCAGCTGGTCCTGGAAGTCGCCGGTCTGCAGGTCCTTGGACAGGCTCACCGAGTAGCCGCCCGCCGGCCAGAACAGGCGTACGCCCTTGCCGTGCATCGGTGCAGCCGTCATGCCGGACAGGACGACCATGGGAAACTCGAGGCCTTTGGCGGCGTGAACCGTCATGATCCGCACCGAGTCCGCGTCCGACTCCGGAAGCACGGACTCGGCCACCCGCGAGCCTTCGGCCGACTGCGCGCCGGCCCAGGCGAGATACGACCGCAGGCCGCCGTGCTCCACCTCGGACCACGCGCGAGCCTGGTCGATGACGAACCGCAGCCGGCGCCACGAGTCGCGGGCGCGGGGGCCGAGCACCCCCACCTCGAACATCCGCCGGTCCACGGCCAGCCGGCCAAGGATCTCGCTGGGTGTCATCCAACGGGAGTCCCGGTGGAGCCGGCGCAGGTAGGAGATGGCCACCCCGACCGGGTGGGCCTCCTGCCCCTCGGGCGCGGGTGCCATCAGGTTGAAGGACCCGTGGGCCCGCTTCCACGTCCACAGGTCGTCGTCGCCGCAGCCGAACAGGGGCGAGCGCAGCGTGGTCACCAGGGCGAACCCGTCCGAGGGGTCGGCGATGGCTCGCGCCGCCGCGAACAGGTCACGCACCTCGTCGGCGTGGTAGACCAGCGAGCTCGACTCGGTGCG
>JANOHS010000036.1:0-7796 GCA_031406655.1 Micrococcales bacterium | reverse complement strand
GTCGCCCTGGACCACGGTGAAGACGCCATCGGGCAGACCGGCGTCCTTCCACATCTGCGCCAGGAACAGCGATGCCGAGGGGTCCTTCTCACTCGGTTTGAGGATGAAGGCATTGCCGCAGGCGATGGCGTTGGCGCACATCCACAACGGCACCATCACCGGGAAGTTGAACGGGGTGATGCCGGCGACCACGCCCAGCGGCTGACGGATGGAGTAGACGTCGACGCCGGTGGCGGCCTGCTCGGAGAAGCCGCCCTTCAGAAGCTGCGGAACCCCGGCAGCGAACTCGACGTTCTCGAGGCCGCGCGCGATCTCACCGACGGCATCGGAGAGGACCTTGCCATGCTCGGCCGTGACGATCGCGGCGAGCTCGTCGGTGCGCTCACGCAGGAGCTCGCGGAAGGCGAAGAGCACGCCGGACCGGGTGGACAGGGAGGCGTGGCGCCAGTCCCTCGAGGCGATGACGGCCTTCGCGACCGCTTCGTCGACCTCCCTGCTGCTGGCAAGCTCAACCTCGCCCCTGGGCTGGCCTGTTGCCGGGTTGTAGACGGGGGCCGTTCGACCGGAGGTCCCGGGGGTCGAGCGACCGTCGACCCAGTGTGAGATGCGCGCTGTCATGAGGGTCAGGATACGTGTCACCTATTGATCACACAATATAGCTTTTGCTACGTTACAAACATGCAGACCATGCTCTCAGCCATCGAGGAGCGTCTGGACGAGCACAGCTCCCGCGGCCTGGCCCAGGCTGTGAGCCGGGCTGTCCGGGACGGCGCCCTGCGACCGGGAGCAAGGCTCCCCTCGATCCGGGTTCTGGCCACCACGCTCGGACTCTCCCCCACCACGGTCAGTGCCGGGTGGGCGCTGCTAGCCCGCTCGGGGTCAATTCGTACCGACGGCCGCCGTGGCACGACGGTCGCCGACCTGCGGGACCCGTCCCCCGGCCGCTACCGGCGGGCCCTCGAACGCCAGCCCGACTTCGCCCTCGACCTCTCCACCGGGATCCCCGACCGAAAGCTGCTGCCGAACCTGGGACCGGCTCTGGGTGAGCTCACCACTGCCGGCGTCCCCGGCAGCTATCTGGACGATCCGGTCCTGCCCGGGCTGCTCGAGGTCCTCAAGGCCCAATGGCCATACGCCGCTGAGGAGCTCATGGTTGTGGACGGCGCCATGGATGCCCTCGACCTGGTGTCTCGAACGCTGCTGCGGTTCGGCGACCGGGTGGTCGTGGAACACCCGTGTTTCCCTCCCCTGCTGGACCTGCTCGAGTCCATCGGCGTCGAGGTGGTCGGGGTGCCGCTCGACGCCGCCGGGCTGCTCCCCGGACCACTGACCGCGGCTCTGGGCGGCCACCCCGCTGCAGTGTTCCTGCAACCGAGGGCGCAGAACCCCACGGGCGCCTCCATGACCGCCGACCGAGCCGAAGCCCTGGCCGCCATCCTCGCCCACGCCGGCGTGCCGGTCGTCGAGGACGACTCAGCCGGGGCCGTGGCCGCCGCCGCGCCGATCAGCCTGGGTCAGTGGATCCCGGGCCAGGTGATCCACATCCGCAGCTTCTCCAAGTCACATGGCCCTGATCTGCGCCTTGCCGCCATGGGCGGGCCCAGCGAGCTGTTGCGCGAGGTCATCCACCGCCGAGAGCTGGGTCAGGGCTGGACCAGCCGGGTGCTGCAGCGGGTACTCCTGAGCCTTCTCACCGACCCGGCGGCAGTGGCCGACGTCGAGCGCGCGCGTGACGAGTACACCCGCCGACGGGTGGCGCTGGTCTCAGCGCTGACCTCCCGCGGGGTGCCGGTCGCAGGTGGCGACGGCCTCAACCTGTGGGTGCCTGTGCATGACGAGTCCGCTGCCATCGTCCGGCTGGCCAGCCAGGGAGTCGGCGTCACGCCTGGTTCGCCGTTCGAGGTCATCCCGGGTGGGGGCGCCCACGTTCGCGTCACCGCCGGTCTCGTGTCGCAGGGCCATGAGGAGCTCGCTGAGATGCTGGCAGCTGCGGCGAACACCGGCTCGTGGGGTTCGCGGGCCCGCTAGCCGCCGCCTCCAACCCCCGTCAATGCTGGCGATGACTGTGAGGTTTCGGCTGTTATGGCGACCACAACCTCGCAGTCACGGCCAACGGTCAAGGCAGACTCGGTGACTACCGACGGAACAGGGGCAGCAGATCCTGCGGAGTGAGTCCGGCCAGGGTCGAGATCTGAACGGCCCCCACGGTTTCCGGCACCTCAACGTGAAGGGGCACCGCAATCGTCGGTATGCCGGCCGCCACCGCCGAGGCGACGCCGGGCGGCGAGTCCTCGATCGCGATACAGGCTCCGAGATCGACTCCGAGCAGACGGGCGGCGATGACGTAGGGCTCCGGGTGGGGCTTGCCATGCTGTACGACATCACCGGTGACCACTGCGGCAAAGCTGCCGCTCGGCAGGTTGCTCACCACGGCGGTCGCCATCGACTCCCACGACATGGTGACCAGGGCGCACGGAACCCCTTGCGCCACAAGACTTTTGAGAAGCTCACGAGCCCCCGGGCGCCACGGGACATGCTCCTTGACGTTGGCGACGACACGGACGAGGAGCTCGTGGACGATCTCGAGGGCAGTCAGCTCGATCGGCGAGTGGGTCCGGATGTACTCGGCCGAGTCCAGCAGGTCGTGGCCGACCAGCTGGTGGGCGTGCTCATCGGTCCACCGGCCACCGTGCTCCTCGACCAGAGCATGCTCGGCCGCGATCCAGTAGGGCTCGGAGTCGACCAGGGTGCCGTCGAGGTCCCACAGGACCGCCGCCGGAAGCGAGCCGGTCATGTCTTGTCCCAGGTCATGTGGCGTTGAAGTACTTGGCTTCGGGGTGGTGCACGGTCAGGGCATCGGTGGACTGCTCGGGGTGCAGCTGCAGCTCGTCGGAGAGGGTGACGCCGATCCGCGACGGGTCGAGCAACCCGACCAGCAGTGCACGGTCCTGCAGGTCCGGACAGGCCGGGTAACCGAACGAGTAGCGAGACCCGCGATAGCCCTGGCGCAGGATGGCGCTGAGGTCGTCGGCGTCGTCGGTGCCGAAGCCGAGCTCCTCGCGCACCCTGGCATGCCACATCTCGGCCAGGGCCTCGGTCAGCTGCACCGACAGACCGTGCAGCTCCAGGTAGTCGCGATAGGCGTTGCGACCGAACAGCTCTGCGGTCGCCCCGGCCACGCGCGCACCCATGGTCACCAGCTGGAAGCCGATGACATCGGGCACACCGACCTCCTCGTAGCGCGGCTTGCTCCGGAAGAAGTCGGCCAGGCACAGTCGACGGTCGCGGCGCTGTCGTGGGAAGGAGAACCGGGCCCGCTCGTCGCCGATCCTCTGCCCGTCGGCGCCCGCTTCGTGATGGAGGACCACCAGGTCGTTGCCTTCGCTGTAGCACGGGAAGTAGCCGTACACGACGGCTGCCTCGAGCAGTCCGTCGGTCTTGATCCGGTCCAGCCACATCCGTAGCCGCGGCCGGCCCTCTGTCTCCACCAGCTCCTCGTAGGACGAACCGTCCTCGCCGCGGGTGCCCTTGAGGCCCCACTGCCCCAGGAACGTCGCCCGCTCGTCGAGGTATGACGCGTAGTCGGCGAGCGCTATGCCCTTGACCACGCGACTTCCCCAGAACGGCGGCGTCGGGATGCTGTTGTCCTGGGATACATCCGAGCGCGTGGTGTCGGCCGGTGCGTCATCCTCGGCCGAGGCCACCACCGGGCGAACCCGCCGCCTGCGCAGCTCGGGCAAGGTGTCCGAGAGGCTGAGCGCCGGGTTGGCGCGAGCGGCTGCCACGGCGTCCATCAGTCGAAGACCCTCGAAAGCGTCTCTGGCATAACGGACTTCACCCTCATCGACCTCAGCCAGGTCGTTCTCGACATACGCGCGGGTCAGGGCAGCGCCACCGAGCAGCAACGGCCAGCGGGCTGCCAAGCCTCGGGAGTTGAGCTCCTCGAGGTTCTCCTTCATGATGACCGTCGACTTGACCAGCAGACCGCTCATGCCGATGGCGTCGGCGTTCTGCTCCTCGGCTGCACGGATGATCTCGGCGATCGGCTGCTTGATACCGATGTTGACGACCTCGTACCCGTTGTTGGACAAGATGATGTCCACCAGGTTCTTGCCGATGTCATGGACGTCACCCCTGACTGTGGCGAGCACGATACGCGCCTTGGCCTCCCGCGCGGATCCATCGGCATTGCCTTCGATGAACGGCTCGAGGTAGGCCACCGCGGCCTTCATGACCTCGGCCGACTGCAGTACGAAGGGCAGCTGCATCTCCCCCTTGCCGAACAGCTCCCCGACGGTCCGCATCCCGTCGAGCAGGTTGTCGTTGATGATGTCGAGGGCGCTGTGGCCCTTGTCGAGTGCTGCCTGCAGGTCGGTCTCGAGGCCCTGTCGCTCGCCGTCGATGATCCGCCGACCGAGTCGTTCCTCCAGCGGCAGCGCGGCGAACTCGTCGGCACGGGCCTCCTTCACGGAGGCCGAGTCCACGCCTTCGAACAGCTCGAGCAGGCGGCTCAGCGGGTCGTAGGTCAGCTCGCTCTCCCCCGGCTCACCGGCCCAGACCCGCTTGTCGTAGACGAGGTCCAGGGCGACCTGGCGCTGCTCCTGGGGGATCCGCGCGATCGGCACGATCCTGGCGGCGTGCACGATGGCCGAGTCGAGTCCGGCCTTGACGCACTCGTGCAGGAACACCGAGTTCAGGACCACCCGAACGGCCGGCTTGAGGCCGAAGGACACGTTGGAGACTCCGAGAGTGGTCTGGACATCGGGATGGCGACGCTTGATCTCGCGGATGGCCTCGATGGTCTCCAGACCATCCCGACGCGTCTCCTCCTGACCGGTGCCGATCGGGAAGGTCAGCGTGTCGACGATGATGTCCTCGACGTTCATGCCCCATTGCCCGGTGAGCGCCGTGATCAGTCTCGAGGCCACCGCCACCTTGTGCTCCCGGGTGCGGGCCTGTCCTGTCTCGTCGATGGTCAGGGCGATGACAGCGGCGCCGTGCTCCTTGACCACGGGCATGATTCGCGAGAACCGCGAACCCTCGCCCTCGCCGTCCTCATAGTTGACCGAGTTGACCACGGCCCGGCCACCGAGCAGCTCGAGCCCGGCCTCGACCACTGCAGGCTCGGTCGAGTCGAGGACCAGCGGCAGGGTGCTGGACGTCGCGAACCGGCTGACGACCTCCTGCATGTCCTTGACGCCATCACGGCCGACGTAGTCGATGCAGACGTCGAGCAGGTGGGCGCCGTCCTTGGTCTGGTTGCGGGCGATCTCGACGCACTCGTCCCAGCGCGAGGCCAGCATTGCCTCCTTGAACGCCTTGGATCCATTGGCGTTCGTCCGCTCCCCGATCGACAGGAAGGATGCGTCCTGACGGAAGGGCACGGCGGAGTACAAAGAGGCCACACCGTGCTCGGGCCGGGGTCGACGAGGTTTGATCGGCAGCCCGCCAACGGCCTTGACGACCTCTGCAAGGTGCGCGGGCGTCGTACCGCAGCAGCCGCCGACCAGCGAGAGCCCGAACTCCTTGACGAACTGCGTGTGCGCGGTTGCCAGCTGCTGGGGAGTCAGTGGGTAGGCCGCGCCCTCCTTGGTCAGCATGGGCAGCCCGGCGTTGGGCATGCAGCTGACCGGGATGCGCGAGTGCCGTGACAGGTGGCGCAGGTGCTCGCTCATCTCCGCCGGGCCGGTCGCGCAGTTGAGCCCGATCGCGTCGATCCCGAGCGGTTCCAGGGCGGTCAGTGCCGCGCCGATCTCGGAGCCCATCAGCATGGTCCCCGTCGTCTCCACCGTGACCTGGACGATGACCGGCAGGTTCTCGCCGGCCGCGGCCAGCGCACGCCTGGAACCGATCACGGCAGCCTTGGCCTGCAAGAGGTCCTGGGACGTCTCGACCAGGATGACGTCGCAACCCCCGTCGATCAGCCCTCGGGCCTGCTCGGCGTAGGCGTCGCGCAAGGTCGCAAAGGGGACGTGGCCCAGCGAGGGCAGCTTGGTGCCGGGCCCCATGGAACCGATCACGAAGCGCGGCTGCTCAGGGGTCGACCAGTGCGCAGCGGCCTCGGCGGCGATCCGCGCGCCGGCCTCGGCCAGCTCGTAGATCCGGTCGGAGATGTCGTACTCGCCGAGGTTGGCCAGGTTCGCCCCGAACGTGTTGGTCTCGACCGCGTCGACCCCCACCGCGAAGTAGGCGTCGTGAACGCCCCGCACCACGTCGGGTCGGGTGATGTTGAGGATCTCGTTACAGCCCTCGTGACCCTGGAAGTCGTCCATGGACGGGTCCGCGGCCTGGAGCATCGTGCCCATCGCGCCATCAGCGACCAGGACACGCTCGGCAAGAGCCTCCCGGAAGAGGTCGGAGCGGCTGCTCAATGTCGTGGACCTTCTCACTAGGGGAATCGGCCCAAAGTCTATCGGCGCGGAGGGGGACCGCCCGACCCGGATTCCGTAGTGTGGTCACGTCAGGCCACAACGAGCACCCACGGAGGCACATGGTGATCCAGCTCGAGGACGTGACAGAGCTGCGCGACCCGATCATGATCGCCGCGTTTGAGGGCTGGAATGATGCGGGTGAGGCGGCCACAGCGGCGATCGAACACCTCAGCGAGGTGTGGAAGGCCGAACCCATCGCGGCGTTCGACCCCGAGGACTACTACGACTTCCAGGTCAACCGCCCCCGGGTCATCCTCGATGACGGCAAACGCCGGATCAGCTGGCCCACGACCCGCATCCTGCTGGCCACCTCGACCTCCCTGGACCGCGACGTCCTCCTGGTCCAGGGCATCGAGCCGTCCACCCGCTGGCGCTCGTTCACCATCGAGCTGCTCGAGTTCGCCCGCCAGGTCGGGGTGACCAAGTTCGTGACGCTGGGCGCCCTGCTCGCGGACGTGCCGCACACCCGGCCGATCCCGGTCACGGCCACCTCGGAGCATGAGGACGTGATCCACCGCTTCGACCTCGAGCCCAGCTCGTACGAAGGCCCGACCGGCATCGTCGGGGTCCTGGCCGACGCAGCCAGCCAGGCCGACCTTCACTCGATGTCGTGCTGGGTCGCCGTTCCGCACTATGCGGGTGGCACCCCGTCGCCGAAAGCCACCCTCGGGCTCATCGCCAAGCTGGAGGAGCTGCTCGACCTCGCCATCCCGCACGGCGACCTGCCGGACCAGTCGCGGGCATGGGAACACGGGGTGGATGAGCTGGCGGAGTCCGATGAAGAGGTGGCGGAGTACGTCCACTCGCTCGAAGAGGCCCAGGACACCGCAGAGCTGCCGGAAGCCACCGGTGAGGCCATCGCGCGCGAGTTCCAGCGCTACCTGCGCCGTCGCGAGGACCCGCCCGCAGGCTAGAGCCGGATGCCGAGCAACGCGTCCAGAGCCCGCCCGACCAGGCCAGGTGCGCCGAGCTCGGTGCCGCCGCGTTCCAGGCTCTCGCGAACCCAGTCGTCCACCGCACCAAGGGCCCCCGGCGCATCGAGGTCGTTCGCAAGGCACTCGCGGATGCGGGTGATCGTCGAGTCCGCCGACGGGCCGCCGTTTCCCGACAACCCGGCCCGCCAGGTCCCCAGTCGCAGCTGGGCGTCCACCAGCGTCTGGTCGGTCCATTCCCATGGCGTCCGGTAGTGGTGTGCAAGCAGGGCCAGTCGGATGGCCATCGGATCGACCCCAGACCGCAGCAGCTTCGTGACGAGCACCAGGTTGCCGTGGGACTTGCTCATCTTCTCGCCGTCGAGCCGAACCATGGCCTGGTGGACATAGGCGCGCGCGAACGGCGAAGCGCCCGTGATGCCGCAGGCCTGGA
>JANOHS010000580.1:0-3370 GCA_031406655.1 Micrococcales bacterium | reverse complement strand
GCTCGGCAAAGGCGTGCTCAAGGTCATGTCCAAGATGGGCATCTCCACCGTGGCGTCCTATCGCGGGGCACAGGTCTTCGAGGCGATCGGGCTCTCCCAGGAGCTGGTCGACTCCTACTTCACCGGGACCATCTCCCAGCTCGGCGGCATCGGCCTGGACGTGCTGGCCGAGGAGGTGGCAGCGCGCCACGCCACGGCATACCCGTTGGACGGCGTGCGCCTGCCGCACCGCAAGCTGGACGTCGGTGGTGAGTACCAATGGCGCCGAGAGGGTGAGCCACACCTGTTCGACCCGGATACGGTCTTCCGTCTGCAGCACTCGACCCGCGCGCGGCGCTATGACATCTTCAAGCAGTACACCGCACTCGTGGACGAGCAGTCCGAGAGGCTGATGACGCTGCGGGGCCTGTTCACGTTCGCGGCGGGCCGCAGCCCGGTCCCCATCGAGGAGGTCGAGCCGGTCAGCGCCATCGTGGCCCGCTTCAACACCGGGGCGATGAGCTACGGCTCCATCAGCCAGGAGGCTCACGAGACCCTCGCCGTGGCGATGAACCGCCTTGGCGGCCGGTCGAACACCGGCGAGGGGGGCGAGGACGAGGACCGCCTGCTGGACCCGGTCCGCCGCTCGGCGGTCAAGCAGGTGGCGTCCGGTCGCTTCGGGGTGACCTCGCTCTATCTGACCCAGGCTGACGACATCCAGATCAAGATGGCTCAGGGCGCCAAGCCCGGCGAGGGCGGCCAGCTGCCGGGTCACAAGGTCTATCCATGGGTTGCCAGGACGCGTCACTCGACCCCCGGGGTAGGACTGATCTCGCCACCCCCGCACCACGACATCTACTCCATCGAGGACCTGGCCCAGCTCATCCACGACCTGAAGAACGCCAACCCCGCGGCGCGCGTGCACGTCAAGCTCGTGTCCGAGGTCGGTGTGGGGACGGTCGCGGCCGGTGTCAGCAAGGCCCACGCCGATGTCGTGCTCATCTCGGGTCATGACGGTGGCACCGGGGCCTCACCGCTCACGTCGCTGAAGCATGCTGGCGCGCCATGGGAGCTGGGGCTCGCCGAGACCCAGCAGACCTTGGTGCTGAACGGTCTGCGTGACCGGATCGTGGTCCAGGTCGATGGCCAGCTCAAGACCGGGCGTGACGTCGTGATCGCGGCACTTCTGGGCGCCGAGGAGTTCGGCTTCGCCACCGCCCCGCTCGTGGTGAGCGGCTGCGTCATGATGCGCGTGTGTCATCTCGACACCTGCCCGGTGGGCATCGCGACCCAGAACCCCGAGCTGCGCTCCCGGTTCTCCGGCAAGCCTGAGTTCGTCGAGACCTTCTTCGAGTACATCGCGCAGGAGGTTCGCGAGCACCTGGCCGCCATCGGCCTACGCTCCATCGAGGAAGCCATCGGCGAGGCGTCGCTGCTCGAGATCGCGGCGGCCATCCAGCATTGGAAGGCCAGTGGCCTTGACCTCAGCCCGATCCTGGCCGAGGCCAGGTCGGCCGACGGCGCACCCCGGCGCAACACGGTCGGCCAGGACCACGGACTGGAGAAGGCTCTCGACCACACCCTGATAGCGATGAGCCAGGAGGCGTTGCGGGACAAGACGCCCGTGCGTTTCGAGCTCCCCATCCGCAACGTCAACCGGACCGTGGGCACCATGCTCGGTCACGAGGTGACAAAGGCTTACCCAGACGGTCTGCCTGACGACACGATCGAGGTCTCCCTGACGGGCTCGGCCGGTCAGTCGCTGGGAGCATTCCTCCCCGCAGGCATCACCCTGCGGCTGTACGGCGACGCCAACGACTATGTGGGCAAAGGACTTTCGGGTGGCCGGGTGGTTGTTCGACCACACCGCTCGGCGTCACTCCCCGCGGAGCACAACGTCATCGCCGGCAACGTGATTGCCTACGGAGCCACCAGCGGTGAGGTGTTCCTGCGCGGTCAGGTGGGCGAGCGGTTCTGCGTGCGCAACTCCGGCGCCACGGCGGTCGTCGAAGGACTGGGAGACCACGGTTGCGAGTACATGACCGGTGGCACCGCGCTGGTCCTGGGACCGATCGGCCGCAACTTCGCTGCCGGGATGTCAGGTGGTGTGGCCTATGTCCTTGACCTTCGTGAGAACCGGGTCAACGGCGATCTCGTCGACCTCATGCCGCTGCGCGAGCGCGATGCGGAGGTCGTTCACGAGCTCTTGACCAAGCACCGTCGCTGGACCGAGTCCGCGGTGGCCGGGAGACTGCTGGCGGACTGGGACAGCACGCAGAGTCGCTTCACTCTGGTCCTGCCCCGCGACTACCAACGTGTCCTCGACGTTCGGGCAACGGCTCAGGCGGAGGGGCTCGACCTCACCGGCCCCGAGGTGTGGGAGCGGATCATGGAGGCTTCGCGTGGGTGATCCCCAGGGGTTCCTGTCAACTCGTGAGCGCGAGCTGCCCAAGCGCCGTCCGGTTCCGGTCCGGCTCATGGACTGGCGCGAGGTCTACGAGCAGCAGAAGGTCGGCCAGCTGCAGAGGCAGGCCGGACGCTGCATGGACTGCGGGATTCCGTTCTGCCACAACGGTTGCCCTCTGGGTAACTTGATACCCGAGTGGAACGACCTGGCGTGGAAGGGCAGCTGGCCCGAGGCCATCGAACGGCTGCACGCCACGAACAACTTCCCTGAGTTCACCGGTCGCCTGTGCCCCGCTCCGTGTGAGACGGCCTGCGTCCTCGGGATCAACCAGCCCGCGGTGACCATCAAGCAGATCGAGGTCACGACGATCGAGCGTGCCTTTGATGCCGGAGCAGTCGTGCCTCAGGTGCCTGACCGGCTGACCGGCAAGACCGTCGCAGTCGTGGGGTCCGGGCCTGCCGGCCTGGCTGTCGCCCAACAGCTGACCAGGGCCGGGCACACCGTCGCGGTCTTCGAGCGCGCGGACAAGGCCGGCGGGCTGCTGCGCTATGGCATCCCCGAGTTCAAGATGGAGAAGTCCGTCCTCGACCGTCGCCTGGCACAGATGGCAGCCGAAGGCACCCGCTTTCGGAACGGTGTGGACGTCGGCGGCGACCTGACTGGCAAGGCGCTGCGCGACCGCTACGACGCCGTTGTTCTTGCCATCGGCGCCACGGTCCCGCGTGACCTGAACGTTCCCGGACGTGGGCTGGACGGTGTTCTTCAGGCCATGGAGTACCTTCCTCCCGCCAACCGCGTCGCGCTTGGGCAGGAGGTCGAGGACCAGGTGGTCGCCACGGACAAGGACGTCATCGTCATCGGTGGTGGCGACACCGGAGCGGACTGCATCGGCACCGCACATCGCCAGGGCGCCAGATCGGTGACGTCGCTGGAGATCTTGGCGCGCCCTGGTGAGGACCGCCCCGCGGGCCAGCCGTGGCCGAC
>JANOHS010000544.1:0-4187 GCA_031406655.1 Micrococcales bacterium | reverse complement strand
TCGTGCTGGGCCACAGCCTCGCCTACGCCATCAACCACGAGAAGCCGCTGCCGCACGGCACGACCTGCGCTGTCGCCCTGCCTTACTGCATCGCCTACAACCAGCACCTCGAACCCCGGCTGGCCACCGCGCTTGCGCGAGCCCTCACCCAGGGCGCAAGCGAGGACCTCAAGTTCGCAGCCGAGACAGTCAAGGCGTTGGCACAACGCGTGGGCCAGCCGACCGACCTCGAGGAGGCCGGAGTCCCGGCCGGCACCGAGGACGCCATGGCGACCCGCTGCGTCGAGGTTTACCCGCGCCCGACGAACCCCGAACCAATGGACAAGGCGCGCGTCCGCAACCTGATCGACGCGATGCGCGCGGGCGACCTCAGGCTGGCCTTCGCCGTGACCGACTCCAACAACTAGTAAGGACGACGATGACCATTCAGCTCACGGGAAACTTGATTGACGGAAAGATCCTCGACAGCGGCACCGGTGACCCGATCGAGGTGCGCGACCCGGCGGACCTGCGCAACGTCGTGGGCCATGTGCCGGCCATGGGGCAAGCCGAGCTCGACCTTGTCTTCGCCGCCGCCGAGCGCGGCGCAGCGCCCTGGCGCGCCGCAGGGCACATCGCCCGCGGTGAGGTGCTCCGGAAAGCGGCCCTTCTCCTGCGCGCCGACTCCGAGCGCATGGCACGGCTGATCGTCCACGAGATGGGAAAGACCCTTGCCGAAGCACGAGGAGAGGTGGTCAAGTCCGCGGAGTTCTTCGAGTACTACGCCGCGATCGCGCGCCTGCCCTACGGCCAACTCCTTCCCGACGCCCGGCCCGGCACCTACATCAGCGTGCGGCGCGAGCCGCTCGGCGTCGTGCTGCTCATCACGCCGTGGAACGACCCGCTGCTCACCCCCGCGCGCAAGCTCGCCCCGGCGCTGGTCGCCGGTAACGCAGTGGTCATCAAGCCAGCCACGAACTCCCCGCTGATTGTCCTCGAGCTCGCCCGCATCCTGAACAAGGCCGGGCTCCCGGCCGGTGTGCTCGGCACGATTACTGGCCGTGGAAGCGACATCGGCGACGCCATGGTTCAGAGGCAGTCCCTGCGCGCAGTGAGTTTCACCGGCTCAACCGCAGTTGGCCTCGGTCTGCAGCGCCTGCTCGCAGGGACGCAGATCCGAGTCCAGACGGAGATGGGTGGCAAGAACGCCGTGGCCGTCCTGGCGGACGCCGACCTCGACCTCGCAGCGCAGAACATCGTCGCCGGTGCCTTCGGCGGGGCCGGGCAGAGGTGCACGGCCACGTCCAGGCTCATCGTCGTCAAGGAGGTGGCTGATGAGCTCATCAGTCGGGTCCTGCGCGACACCGCCGCGCTCACGGTCGGCAGCGGGATGCAGGAGGGCGTTTCGATGGGCCCGGTGGTCAGCGCCGAGCAGCAAGCTGAAATCTTCCGGCACATCGAGGCCGCTGCGGATGAGCACGCCGAAGTGGTCGTCGGTGGCGCGTTCGCTCCGTCACCCACCTCCAAGCATGGCGCCTTCGTGTCCCCGACGGTCATCCGCGTCACCGCTGACCATCGGATCTGGCGCGAGGAGGTGTTCGGCCCGGTCCTCGCCGTGCTCGAGGTGGCAAACGAGGACGAGGCCGTCGCGGCGGTCAACGACTCGAGCTACGGACTGTCCAGCGCCGTGTTCACCAACAACCTCGGCGCGGCGGAGCGCTTCATCGACCGGGTCGATACTGGTCAGGTCTCCGTCAACCAGCCGACCTCAGGCTGGGACGTCCACCAGCCCTTCGGGGGTTTCCTTGACTCCGGCTCGCCCTTCAAGGAGCAGGGCCTGGACGCTCTGCAGTTCTATACCCGCACAAAGACCGCCGCGATCCGCGGGCTGTGATGAGCGTGAAGGATGAGTTCGACCTCGATGGGCGGCGCGTGCTGCTCACCGGCGGCAGCCGGGGGCTCGGCCAGGCGATGGCCGAGGGCCTGGCCCAGGCAGGCGCCTCGGTCGTGGCGGTGGCACGCACCGCCACCGAGGACAGCGCGGACGGCCGGGTCCGGACCGTCCAGGCCGACGTGGCCGAGTTGAGCGCGCTGCCCGACCTCGTGGACCGCGCCGAGGAGATGCTTGGGGGTCACGTGGACACGGTCGTGCACGCCGCCGGCGTCCAGCACCGCGCCGCGGCGGTGGCTTTCCCGCCCGAGGAGTGGCAGCGGCTGGTAATGGTCAACCTTACTGCGCCCTTTGCGTTGAGCCAGGAGGTTGGCCGCCGCCAGATCGACCGCTCGGAGGCCGGGTCGCACATCTTCATCGCGTCGCTGACCTCGCACATCGGACTGCCCAACCTCGCCGCCTACGCCGCGACGAAGAGCGGGGTGATGGGGGTCGTGCGGACCCTCGCCGTGGAGTGGGCGGCCAGCGGCATCCGGGTCAACGCCCTCGGCCCCGGGTACTTCCGCACCGCGCTCACCGAGGCGCTTTTCCAGGACGAGGCGGCCCGTGAGCGTCTCTACCAGCGGATCCCGATGCAGCGCTTCGGCGAGCCTGTGGACCTGTGCGGACCCGTGGTGTTCCTGGCCTCGGACGCCTCCCGGTACATCACGGGACAGCTCCTCATGGTTGACGGTGGATGGACCGCCGGCTAGCAGACCTAAGCAATGTGCTCAACCCTCAGCAAGTCCAGTCCCGACAAAAGGAGTCCGAGATGGCAACGAGACACGACCCAACGACCGCTGGCCGCGGCAGACGCTTCATCCGGTTCGGCGCGCTGACCGCGGGTCTGGCCCTCGTCGTCGCCACCGCCGCTTGCGGTTCCAGCGCTCCAGGCGCCGGGGCCGGCGCAGGAAGTGCGAAGCCGATCCGCATAGGTGCCCTTTACCCGACATCCGGGTCTCTGGCTCTCTTGGGTGAGGAGAGCTGGCGCGGCACCAACATTGCCGTCAAACTGCGCAACGCGGCAGGCGGGATCAACGGCCGCAAGATCGAGCTGGTCCGTGCCGACGTGCCCGACGTGAACGCTGCTACTGCCGAGGCACGCCGCCTGACCAGCAAGGAGGGCCTCGACTTCGCCTTGGGCACCTACTCCTCCTCCCTCGCTCTGGCGGCCTCGGAAGTCTTTGCCCGCGGTGGCGGCACTTACGTTGAGCTAGGTGCTATCAGCGCGAAATTCAACGAACGCAACTACAAGAGCGTCTGGCGCACCAACCCGACGGCCACGAGCTTCGCTGCCCAGCAGATTGACTTCATCAGCAAGTGGGTTGCCGGGGCCCTTGGCAAGGACGTCTCCAAGCTCAAGGTCGTCCTGGTTCACGAGGACTCCGCCTATGGCTCTTCCGTCGCTCGCTCGGTCCAAGGGACGGCCGCAAAAGCTGGCATCACCAACATCTCCTACGCGCCATACAGCGCCACCTCGACCGACCTCTCTTCGGTCGTCCTAGGCCTGCGGTCCAGCAAACCCGACGTCGTCATCGCCGTGTCCTACGCCTCGGACGCGATCCTCCTTGGTCGGCAGATGAAAGAGAACGGCGTCGTCGTCCCCGCGTTCATTGGCACCGGCGGCGGTCACACCCTGGCTGGCTTCGGCAAGGCCCTGGGCGCGGACGCAAATTATGTCTTCGATGTTGACTTCACCCAGTACGCGGTGAATAAGAGTGCCACCCCAGGTCTTGAGGCGTTCGTGGCCGCATATGAGAAGGAGTACAAAGGCAGCCCGCTGAGCGGCCACTCCCTGGCGAACTTCATGGGCGCCCAAACCGTCTTCGATATTCTCGAGAAGACCGGCGGCGACACATCTGCGAAGGTGTTCGGCGCCGCGGCGGCCAGTTTCAAGGCCAAGGAGGGCACCACCCCAACCGGCTGGGGCGTGGATTTCGACAAGACGGGCCAGAACACGGCTGCGAGCCCCTACGTCATGCAGTGGCGTGACGGCGTCCTTGAGACGGTCTGGCCAGAAACGGTTGCGACGATGAAACCTGTCCTGGCGAAGTAGAGCCGCCCAGTCCGTCCCACCGATTGGGAGCTCCGATGCAGACATTCATCCAGACGCTGACGGCTGGTGTGCTGCTGGGCGGCGTTTACGCGCTGATCAGCGTTGGCCTCAACCTCATCTTCGGCGTCGTTCGTATCATCAACTTCGCCCACGGCGAGCTGGTCATGGTCGCGATGTACATGACCTTCTGGATGTGGCATCTATGGGGCTTGGACCCTTACG
>JANOHS010000537.1:0-4715 GCA_031406655.1 Micrococcales bacterium | reverse complement strand
CCCGACCCTGGTGGTCGGCAAGTCGACCGTGCCCGTCGGAACGGCAGCCCGCCTGCGTCGTCGGTTGCAGCAGGTCGCTCCGGCCGGCCCTGAGGTTCACCTGATGTGGAACCCCGAGTTCCTGCGTGAGGGCTTCGCCGTCCAGGACACCGTCGCCCCCGACCGGTTCGTCTACGGCGTCACAGGGGCGGGTGCCGACGACGACGTCGCGCTGCTCGACCGGGTCTATGCCGTCCCGCTCGCGACGGGCATGCCGCGGATCGTGACCGACCTGCCGACCGCCGAGCTGGTCAAGGCTGCCGCCAACTCGTTCCTGGCCACCAAGATCTCCTTCATCAACGCCATGGCCGAGGTCTGTGAGGCTGCCGGCGCCGACGTGACCCAGCTGGCCGACGCGATCGGCCACGACGAGCGGATCGGGCGCAAGTTCCTCAACGCCGGCCTCGGCTTCGGCGGGGGCTGCCTGCCCAAGGACATTCGCGCGTTCATGGCCCGGGCCGGTGAGCTCGGGGCCGACGAGGCGCTGACCTTCCTGCGCGAGGTCGACGCCATCAACCTGCGCCGCCGCTCCCGGATGGTGGACCTGGCCCGCGAGCAGTGCGGTGGCACGCTGATCGGCAAGCGGGTCGCCGTGCTGGGCGCCGCGTTCAAGCCCGACAGCGACGACATCCGCGACTCCCCCGCACTGGACGTCGCACGCGCCACGCACCTGGCCGGCGCCACGGTCACGGTCCACGACCCCAAGGCCCTGCCGGTGGCCCGCCGTGTCCACCCCGACCTGACCTATGCCGACACCATCGAGGACGCCTGCCGCGACGCCGACGTCGTCCTGCATCTGACCGAGTGGAAGGCCTATCGCGAGATCGACCCTGCCGAGCTCGCGACCGTCGTGTCCCGGCAGGTCGTCATCGACGGCCGCAACGCGCTCGACCCGATCCGGTGGCGCGAAGCCGGCTGGACCTACCGCGCGCTGGGTCGCCCCACGGTCTGAGGGCGAAGCGCGTGGCTGGTTTGTATCGTGGATGTCCGCTTATGTTGCGCCCTCCATGCAAGAAAGCGGCTACCCATCGACGGCGCGCTCTGAAAGCCGACCACCAGAACGGGGTATGCCGCCCGCTGCGGTGAGCGGACGGCATACGGGATGTTGCTGGTGATCTTGGGGTCAGGCGTGGTCGTCGTCCTCGGCGTCGTGCTCGTGGCCCTCGTGGTCGTGACCCTCGTGGTCAAGCGAGCCGGCGTCCAGCTTGAGCTCGCTCAGGTTGACCTCGTTGCCGGCCGTGTCGACGACCTTGGCCTTGTCCAGTACAGCTGCCAGCGCCTTACGACGGGCGACCTCGGCCACCATCGATGAGATCTGGCCGCCCTCCTCGACGGTCTTGGCGAACTCGTTGGGGTCCATGCCGTACTGCTGGGCCGACATCACGAGGTGCTCGATCAGCTCGGACTGGCCGACGCTGACCTTCTCCTTCTCGGCGATGGCGTCGAGCAGGAACTGGGCACGCATGGCGCGGCGGGTGTTCTCGTCGACCTCGGCGCGGTGCTCGTCATCCTCGAGGCGGCTCTCGCCCTCGAGGTGCTGGTTGACCTCGGCCTCGATGAGCGCGTCGGGGACGGGAATCTCGGTGTTGGTCAGCAGGTGCTCGAGGACCTTGTCGCGGGCCTGCACTGCCTGCTCGACCTTCTTGGCGCGCTCGGCCTGGGACTGGATGTCGGCCTGGAGCTCCTCCATGGTGTCGAACTCCGAAGCCAGCTCGGCGAAGTCGTTGTCGAGCTCGGGCAGGACACGCTCCTTGACCGCCTGCACCGTCACCGTGACCTCAGCGTCGTTGCCCTCGTGCTCGCCTCCGGCCAGGGGGGCCGTGAAGGTCTTGGTCTCCTCGGCGGCCATCCCCACGAGCGCATCGTCCAGACCGTCGATCATGTTGCCGGAACCGATCTCGTAGGAGATCCCCTTGGCCGAGTCGATCTCGTCTCCGTCGATCGACGCGGCGAGGTCCATGGAGACGAAGTCGCCGGTGGCTGCAATGCGCTCCACGCCGGTCAGGGTGCCGAAACGCTGACGCAGCGCGGTCATCCGCAGCTCGACCTCGGCAGCAGTCGCCTCGCTGTCGACGACGTCGACCTCGACCTGGATGCCCTCGTAGTCGGGCAGCTCCACGACCGGCATGACATCGACCTCGATGGTGAACTTGAGGTCCTGGCCCTCATCGGCGGGAACCTCGGTCACATCAACCTCGGGCTTGCCCAGCGGGCGGATCTTGTTCTCCTCGACCGCCTGGCCGTAGAAGCGCGGAAGCGCCTCGTTGACGGCCTCCTGCATGACCGCACCGCGGCCGACGCGTTGGTCGATGATTCGGGCAGGGACCTTGCCGGCCCGGAACCCGGGAACGTTGATCTGCGAGCCGATCGTCTTGTAGGCCGCGTCCAGGCTCGGCTTGAGCTCATCGAACGGGACCTCGACAGTCAGCTTGACGCGGGTCGGGTTGAGGGTCTCGACGGCACTCTTCACTACGGGGCACTCCAGAATCGTGGGGGGCAAAACAGGCATCACAACCGCTCGGCAACCGAGCCGATACATCAGACCATGCTATCGGCTGCGCGGGAGTGCCCCGAACGACGGCGGGGTGGATCCGAGCGTGCCGTGGCGACCGAAGTGTCGTAACTCCCTCCCAGAGCGGTAACCAGGGCGTAGCCTGCCGAAAAGTCGTCATTTTGGGGCGCCCCCTGGGCAAGGGTACTTGGACTGGTTGAAGAAGGGGATCATGAGTTTGACGCGCGGAATACCGAAGTCCGCAGGCGACACCTCGGGGCATCACGCGACGAGCTTCGAGAGACTGCTGGAGGCGGTCCCTGACGCGATGGTGGGTGTGGACCGGGCGGGCGTGATCCGGTTTGTCAACCATCAGGTGGAGACGCTGTTCGGCTACGACCGGGACGCCATGGTCGGCCAGCTGGTGGAGATGCTGCTGCCGGAGTCGTTCCGCTCAGCCCACCAGGCGCAACGGGCGGGTTATCTCGAACACCCCACGACTCGGGCGATCGGCTCCGAAGGGTTGCTGACCGGGCGGAAGAGTGATGGCACCGAGTTCCCCGTTGACATCAGCCTGTCCCACAGCGGCACCGGCGACGGCCTGTCAGTGATCGCGGCAGTGCGAGACATGACCTCCCGTCACCAGGCGGAAGAAAGTCGACGCCGATCGGACCGGCTTGCGGCGGTGGTCGAGTTCAGCGGCGAGGCCATCATCAGTGTTGCGCCCGACGGCATCATCACGAGCTGGAACCCTGCCGCGGAGAGGCTGTACGGCTACGGCGCCGAAGAGGTCATGGGCAGATCCATCATGTTGCTGACCCCCGAAGGTCTCGCCGACGAAATCGGTGCCAAGCAGGCAAGAATCAGAGCCGGCGAGACGGTCGACGAGCTAGTGACCACCGTCGCCCGCAAGAACGGAACGATGGTCTCGGTCCTGCTCACCATCTCACCCATCCACGGCCAGAACGGCTCGGTCATCGGCGCGTCCGCCATTGCCCGCGACGTGACCGAGCCGAAACAGGCGTTCGAGGCCGCCCAGCGGATGGCGGCGATCATCGAGTTCAGCGGCGAAGCCATCATCACCAGCATGCCCGACGGCATCATCACAAGCTGGAACCCTGCCGCCGAAAGGATGTTCGGCTACCGCAGCGAGGAGATCATCGGCAGGGCGGTCGGGCTCCTGAGCCCCAAGAGCGCAGCCCAAGAGTGCAGCGACATCCTGGCCGGGATGAGGGCGGGCCGACCGGCAGCGGACCTGGACACCATCCGCATCCGAAAGGACGGAACGGCATTCCCGGCGTTGCTCACCGTCTCTGCGATCTGCGACGAGGAAGGCGCTGTCGTCGGCGTATGCGCGATCATCCGCGACATGACCGAGCAGAAGCTGGCAGCCCAGAACGCACGGAGCCTCTCTGCAGCGCAGGATCTCGTCAGTAACGTGATGGGGTCCGCCTCGATCGGCATCGCGCTCGCCGGCCTGGACGGTTCCTTCCGTGTCGTCAACCAGTCGTTGTGCACCCTTCTCGGGTATGACGAAGCGTTCTTCCTGACCCAAAAGCTTCCGGCCTTCGTCCACCCCGACGACGCCGAAGAGGCTATCCGGGCCCGAGCCTCAGTCATCGCGGGAACGGACGACAAGAGAGCCACACAGCTGCGACTGCTGCGTGCTGACGGCGCCACGGTCTGGGTCCGACGGCTGACGGTGCTGATCCCCGGCGCGGGCGGCGAACCCAACCTGCTGATGGTCCAGGTCGAGGACATCACCGCCGAGCACGAGGCTCAGGAGGCGCTGGCCCACCAGGCCATCCACGACCCGCTGACCGGACTGCACAACCGGGCCTGGATCCTGGACACCCTCGAGGCCGACCTGCGCACCGCGAAGCGTCAGGGCACCTCGGTGGGGGCACTGCTGGTGGACCTGGACCACTTCAACCTCGTCAACGACTCCCTTGGCCATGGGGCCGGCGACGAGGTGATGACCACCGTGGCGGACCGGATCGTGACGGCTCTGCGTCCCGGTGACCAGCTCGGACGCTTCGGAGGGGACTCATTCGTCATTCTGGTCCAGGGCGTTCATGACGTCCAGGACGTCGAACAGTGCGCCGGGCGGGTATCCGGTTCGATAGCCGCCGACCTGCAGGTGCAGGGCCACCGGATCGTGCCGACCGCGTCGATCGGTATCGCC
>JANOHS010000479.1:0-3564 GCA_031406655.1 Micrococcales bacterium | reverse complement strand
GAACCATCCGCGAATCGTGGTGGCCACCCACGCGTTCGGTGCCGCCGACCACACCCGGTCCGATCCGGCATACCGGCTGTCCCACTCCTCCGCACCGTGCCCCGCTGTCATGGCAAGGGCTCCAGAACGGCGATGCACTCGACATGGTGAGTCATCGGGAAGGCGTCAAAGGCTCGCAGGGACCGTATGCCGTAGCCCGCGTTCCGGGCATAGGCGACGTCGCGCGCCAGCGCAGCGGGGTCGCACGCGACGTAGGCGATGGCTCGTGGCCTCAACGCGGCGATGTCCTTGATGACTGACTTGCCGGCTCCGGTGCGAGGTGGGTCAAGAACGACGAGATCGGTACGGATCCCCTGACGCACCAATGGTTTCAACGCTCGATCGACCTTGCCCCGACGCACCTCGATCTCCGGGTGGAGCCTCAGGTTGGCCTTGGCGTCACCGAAGGCGCGCGCGTCCGACTCGATGGCCAGTACGGCTCCGGTCGGTCCCACGGCGTCAGCCAGCGCCAGCGCGAACAGCCCGACGCCCGCGTAGAGGTCGGTCGCCCGCTCCCCCGGCGCCGGCGCCAGCTCGCCAAGCACATGAGCGACGAACGTGGCCGCGGCTCCCGGATGGACCTGCCAGAAACCGCGTGCAGAGAGCCTGAACTCGGCCGACCAGTCCCCGGTGTCGACCCGCTCCGTGACGTACTGCACGGTCGAGCTCCTCTGCGGCAGGGACACGGTCACCGCCCGAGGCTCACCGCTGGCATCCACGACGTCGACGGATGCCGCACGAGGCCAGGGACGCCCCAACACCCCTGTCTCGATGACCCGCTCTGTCGAGATCAGGCAGTCGTCGACCGGGATGATCTCGTGACGGTGGTGCCGGCGCAGCCCTGCGGCACCCGAGGCGTCGATGGCGAACTCGGTCCGCGTCCGCCAGCGTGTCCCTTCCTGGTCGCCGGGAACCGGCTCCACCACAACGTCGACCTCGATGCCGGCCAGACGCTGGAACTGCTCGGCCACCACTGCAGCTTTCAGCTCACGCTGGTAGCTGAGCTCGCAGTGTTGCCAGTCACATCCGCCACATCTCCCCGGCCCTGCGAAACGGCAGCCAGGCACGACCCGGTGCTCTGAGGCCTCGAGCACCTCGACAGCGTCCCCGAGCAGGAACCGGTCGCCAGGCCTGCCGTCGGTGATCTTCACGCGCACCGTCTCGCCCGGCAACGCGTGCCGCACGAACACCACGCGGCCGTCATACCGGGTGACACAGTGGCCACCGTGGGCGACCTTGCCGATCTGCGCCTCGAACTCCGCGCCGGCCAACGACACGTTCGGGTCCTGGCCGTGGTCGCTCACTCCTCCCGCCGACCCGGACCCACGCCTTGACCCTGGCCCTCCAGACGTTCCTCCACACCCTCGGAGGAACGCAGCTGCCAGGGCACGCTGGTCACCATCACGCCTGGGGTGAAGTACAGGCGGCCCTTGAGACGTAGCGCGCTCTGGTTGTGCAGCAGATGCTCATACCATCGACCCACGACGTACTCGGGGACGTAGACCATGACGACGTCGCGTGGGCTGCCCCGTCTGGCGGACCTGACGTACTGGACGACCGAGCTGGTGATGTCACGGAAGGGCGAGTCCAGAACCTTCAGCGCCACCGGGATGTCGCGGCGGTCCCATTCATCCTGCAGCGCCTGGGTCTCCTCGGGCTCAACGTTGACCGTGATGGCCTCGAGCACCGAGGGCCTGGTCGCCCGCGCATAGGCGAGGGCGCGCAGGGTGGGTTTGTGCAGCTTGGAGACCAGGACGATGGCATGAACCCGTGAGGGCAGGAGCTGGTCGTCACCGGTGTCCTCAAGAGCGAGCTCGCTGCGCACCCGTGCATAGTGCCGCTGGATGCCGTTCATGATGATGAACAGGATCACCATCGCCGCGATGGCAAACCCGGCGCCCTTGATGAACTTGGTTGCCAGGACGACCAGCAGCACCGTGCCCGACATGGTGGCACCGATGCCGTTGATGATCCGGCTGCGCATCATCCGCTGGCGCGCCTTGGGGTCGCGTTCCGTGCGCAGGTGGCGGTTCCAGTGCCTGATCATGCCGGTCTGGCTCAGGGTGAACGAGACGAAGACGCCCACGATGTAGAGCTGGATGAGGCTGGTGACTTTTGCCTGGTAGATGAAGATCAGGAAGATGGCGGCACCGGCGAGGATGAGAATGCCATTGGAGAACGCGAGCCGGTCGCCGCGGGTGTGCAGCTGGTGGGGCAGATAGCCATCCTTGGCCAGGATTGACGCAAGCACCGGGAAGCCGTTGAACGCGGTGTTCGCGGCCAGGATCAGGATGACCCCGGTGACGATCGAGATGAACACGACACCGATGGGGAAGCCGGAGAAGATGGTCTTGGAGAGCTGGCCGATGATCGGGTCCTGGTTGTAGGACTCACCGACCGGTGTGCCGCCGAGGATGAGCTGGCTCTCGGGGAACTCCGCGAACTTGACACCTGTCAGGTTCACGAGCGTGATGATCGACATCAACATGGTGACCGAGATCGTGCCCATCAGCAGCAGCGTGGTTGCCGCGTTCTTGCTCTTGGGCTTCTTGAACGCCGGTACGCCGTTGGAGATGGCCTCCACACCGGTCAGGGCTGCGCTGCCCGAGGAGAAGGCGCGAAGGAGAAGGAAGACCATGGCGAACCCGGCGAGGCCCTCCGCGCCATGTTCGGGGATCAGCTCGAACTTCGCGCTCTCGGCCTGGGGCAGTGACCCGGTCGCCGCCTGGTAGAACCCGAACATCGCCATGGTGATGATGCCGACGATGAAGGCGTAGGTGGGAAGTGCGAACGCCGTACCGGACTCGCGCACCCCGCGAAGGTTCATGGCCGCGAGCAGTACGACCATCCAGATCGCGGCAGTCGTCTCGTGCCCTCTCAGGCCCGGCAAGGCGGTGGCGGCGTACTGGGCCGCCGATGAGATCGACACCGCGACGGTCAGGGTGTAGTCGACCAGCAGGGCGCTCGCGACCGTCAGGCCGGCTCGCGGTCCGAGGTTGACGGTCGCCACCTCATAGTCGCCGCCACCAGAGGGGTAGGCGTGGACGTTCTGACGGTATGACGCCACCACCACGAGCATGACGGCCACGACAGCGAGGCCGATCTGCCACGAGTGGGTCGTGGCGAAGGCGCCACCGGCAACGGCGAGGGTCAGGAAGATCTCGTCGGGCGCGTAGGCCACCGATGACAGTGCGTCGCTGGCGAACACCGGGAGCGCGATCCGCTTGGGTAGCAACGTCTCGCCGAGCCGGTCGCTGCGCATGGCCCTGCCGACGAGGAGCCGCTTGATGATCCTGCCTGATGTCGACACGCCGAACACTCTAGGCGGCGGGCAAGCACTCGCGCGCAACCAGCGTGGTCGGTACGTTCGCGCGCGAGCAGGCTTCGGCGCGGTGTAGCGTCGCTGCGTGCACTTCGTCATCATGGGTTGTGGCCGGGTCGGATCGACCTTGGCGCTCAGTCTCGAGAGCCAGGGCCACGACGTGGCCGTCATCGACACCAACAGCGCGGCCTTTCGCCGGCTCG
>JANOHS010000434.1:0-4829 GCA_031406655.1 Micrococcales bacterium | reverse complement strand
CCGGCAAGCCTGGTCATCGGGAAACCAGGACCGAAACTCCTGGTAGGTCCTCGGGTAGTCGATCCCGCCTACTGGGTGGGTGCTGCGCGGCATTCCCCGACCCTACTGCACTCAAGCAGAGATGCAGGTCATGTGTTCTAGAGTACACGAGCCGCCCGACAACCGCCACGCTTATCCACAACGAAAACCATTGAAACACAATCAGATTCAGACCAGGGCGTTGTCTCCTCGGCTGGAGGCCTGTCCGAGCAAGGGGCTAGGGCGCAACCGCTACTGTCACGAGGCCGGTCATCGAGGGCATCTCGGCATCGCAGCAACAAGTGGTTGCCGCGGGCGGAGTACGCGATTATGTTTTTGGGTTATGGGTATTCCAGCCGGCGTGACCGTTTCGCTGATGGCGGACCCGTCCGCGCCGCTGCGCGACCGCGAGCAGGCGGAGGGCTACGTTGCCATGGTCTGCTTCAAACACGGGCCTCCGAGACTGCACGGGATCGAGCTCGAGTGGACCGTCCACCACCTTGACGATCCCCGCCGGCCTTTGACCGCACGCCAGTTGAGCCTCGCCCTGGGGCACCACGCGCCCACAACGATCAATCCGCAGAGCACCCACCTCCCTCTGCCGGCAGGTTCCCTGGTCACCGTCGAGCCAGGTGGCCAGGTCGAGATCTCGCCGCCACCGCACGCCTCTCCCGCCGACCTGGTCGCAGTCGCCGCCGCCGACGCATCGACCCTTGCAGGACTCCTCGAGGAATCCGGGCTCGAGCTCGGCCACCACGGCACCGACCCCGAGCGTCCGCCGACCAGGTTGCTGCACGTGCCGCGCTATGAGGCGATGCAGGCAGCCTTCGACCTGATCGGTCCCTGGGGTTCGCGGATGATGTGCAGCACCGCGTCGATACAGGTTTGCCTAGATGCCGGCGAGGCCCACCAGATCGCGGCCCGGTGGCGTGCGGCCCATGGTCTCGGCCCAGCACTGGTGGCGCTTTTCGCCAACTCACCCGACCTGGGCGGACGCCATACCGGCTGGGCGTCCTCACGGCTGAGGGCGACCCTCGGCAGCAGTCCGCCGTTCACCCTTCCCCCCGGACGCACCGATGACCCGGCCGCCGCGTGGGCGCGAATTGCCATGGAGTCGCAGGTGATCTGCGTCCGCGGGAACGACAGCTCGTGGGCTGCCCCGCCGGGGTTGACCTTCGCCGGCTGGATCGCCGAGCCCAGCCGCGTCGGCCGCCGCCCAACGCGCGGCGACCTCGACTACCACCTGACCACCCTCTTCCC
Organism: Micrococcales bacterium; assembly: GCA_031406655.1. Classification (GTDB taxonomy): domain Bacteria; phylum Actinomycetota; class Actinomycetes; order Actinomycetales; family Dermatophilaceae; genus UBA4719. The sequence goes on along the minus strand of JANOHS010000434.1, from coordinate 3,551 downwards.
GCCGGTGCGCCCCAAGGGGTACCTCGAGATCCGCTACCTCGACGCCCAGACGGGTCCGGGGTGGGTCACCCCCTTTGCCCTCCTGGCCGCCTTGATGGCGCAACCATCCACCATCGACCAGGTCCTCGAGCTGACCGAACCCACTTCCCACCGATGGTTCGAGGCTGCCCGCGTCGGCCTGGCGGACCCGGCACTGGCCCAGGCCGCATGCAGGCTTGTCCAGCTCGGCGCGGAGTGCCTGGACCACCTCGACCTCACCGGGCCCCAGCAGGCCCAGGTGCTCGGCGACCTCGCGCGCCGCGTGGAGTCGATCCCGGCCAGCCGGAGGTGGTCGGCATGACGCTGACCCCGTCGGCCCTTGACCGCGCACCTGAGCAGTGGCGATCCCACGTCGCAATGGTGCTCACCAGGGCCCGGGACCGCAGCCGGCTGCTGACCGACGCTGTCGACGACGACGACCTGGTGCGCCAGCACTCCTCCCTGATGTCGCCCCTGGTATGGGATCTCGCCCACGTCGGCAACCAGGAGGAGCTGTGGCTGGTTCGCGATGTGGGTGGGCGCGAGCCGGTGCGCAAGGACATCGACGAGATGTATGACGCGTTCAAGCACGCGCGCGCCGACCGGCCCGCGCTTCCCCTGCTCGGTCCCGCCGAGGCCCGCCGCTACGTGCGCGAGGTCCGCGACAAGGTGCTGGACATCCTTGAGCACAGCTCTCTGGAGGGTCGACGGCTCCTGGACCAGGCGTTCGCCTTTGGCATGGTGGCTCAGCACGAGCAGCAGCACGACGAGACGATGCTGGCCACCCACCAGCTACGTGCGGGCGGCGCGGTCCTTGATGCCTCGCCACCGCCGCGGGGCAGGCGCCTGCCCGCCACCGAGGTCCTGGTGCCGGGAGGGCCGTTCACGATGGGGACATCGACCGAGCCGTGGGCCCTGGACAACGAACGACCTGCCCACGCGGTGGACGTTGCTCCCTTCTTCATCGACACCGCCCCTGTGACCAACGGCGCCTACCTGGAGTTCATCGACGCCTCGGGCTACGACGAGCCACGGTGGTGGAGCGCCCAGGGCTGGGCCCATCGGCAGGAGTCCGGGCTGACCGCCCCACGGTTCTGGGAGCGTGATGGCGACACCTGGTGGCGGGTGCGGTTCGGCATACGGGAGCGGGTGCCTCCAGCCGAACCAGTGATGCACGTGTCCTTGCACGAGGCGCAGGCGTACGCCACCTGGGCCGGCAGGCGCCTCCCCACCGAGGCTGAGTGGGAGAAGGCCGCACGATGGGATCCGGACACCGGTCGGTCGCGGCGATACCCGTGGGGCGACGAGGACCCCGGGCCAGAGCACGCGAACCTCGGTCAGCGCCATCTGCGACCCGCCGAGGCCGGCGCCTACCCCCGCGGCGCCTCACCACTAGGCGTGCACCAGCTCATCGGCGACGTCTGGGAGTGGACCTCGAGCGACTTCCGCGGCTACCCGGGCTTCACCTCCTTCCCGTACCCCGAGTACTCCCAGGTCTTCTTCGGTTCCGACTACAAGGTGCTGCGAGGCGGCTCGTTCGGGTCCGACCCCGTGGCGGTGCGAGGCACCTTCCGCAACTGGGACTTCCCCATCCGACGGCAGATCTTCGCGGGGTTCCGGTGCGCTCGCGACGTTCGGCCGCAGGACGTCGGCTGAGCCATGTGTCGTCATCTGGCCTACGTCGGGCCGCCGGTCACCCTGGCGGATCTTGTTCTGAACCAACCCCATTCGCTGCTTCATCAGTCATGGGCGCCCGCGGAGATGATGGGTCGGGGCACCATCAACGCCGATGGCTTCGGCATGGGCTGGATCGTCGGCAACGGGGGTGGTGGTGTGGCCCGTCGATATCGACGCGACGTTCCCATGTGGTCCGACGCGTCGCTACCGGACCTGGCTGCGTCCCTCTCCTCGGGCGCCATCCTGGCCGCGGTCCGCAACGCCACCGTCGGTATGCCGGTGAGTGAGCTGGCCTGCGCACCCTTCGTCGAGGGTGCGTGGATGTTCAGCCACAACGGCGTGATCCGGGGCTGGCCGAGCTCTGTGGCCCAGTTGGCCGATGCTCTGCCGCCGCTGGACCTGATGACGTTGGAGGCACCCACGGACTCAGCATTCCTGTGGGCCCTGGTTCTGGCGCACCTGAGAGAGGGGCGTTCTGGTGCCAGCGCGCTGGACGCCGTCGTCACCGACGTGCTGGCGCTCGCGCCGGGTTCCCGGCTCAACCTGCTGCTGCACGACGGCATCCACGTCACTGCCACCACCGTCGGCAACTCCCTGTGGGTCCACGACGTCGAAGGCAGTGTCACCGTCAGTTCCGAGGCCCTGGACCCCGGTGACCTGCGATGGCGCCCGGTGCCCGACCTCAGCCTGCTCGAGGCAACCGCTTCCCGTCACTCGATCCAGGGGCGAGAGCACCGATGGTCATGAGCGCACCGGTGATCGACATCTACCTGACCTCGGACCATGCCGACCGCTCCTTGCGCGAGGACGCCCGCCTGGGGCTGACCAGCAGCCCGAAATGGCTGCCACCGAAGTGGTTCTACGACGCGCGGGGCAGCGACCTGTTCGAGGCGATCACCCGACTTCCGGAGTACTACCAGACAAGGGCAGAGCGGTCGATCCTGAGGGCTCACGCCGGGGACATCGCCCGACGCACCGGCGCGCGCACCCTGGTGGACCTCGGTTCCGGCTCCTCCGAGAAGACCCGCGTCCTGCTCGACTCGCTGCAGGCAGAGGGCACGCTACGCGCCTTCGTGCCCCTCGACGTCTCCGAGACCGCGTTGCGCGACGCGGTCACGGCGTTGCACCTCGACTATCCGCTGGTGGACGTACACGGGGTGGTCGGCGACTTCACCCAACACCTTGGCCGCCTCCCCGGGCTTGCGCCCCGGATGGTCGCCTTCCTCGGTGGCACGATCGGCAACCTCTTTCCCCATGAGCGAGCCATGTTCCTGAGCGAGCTGTGCGAGACTCTCGGCCGCGGGGAATGGCTGCTGCTCGGCACCGATCTGGTGAAGGACCCCGGAGTCCTGGTCCCGGCCTATGACGATGCGGCCGGTGTCACCGCTGAGTTCAACCGCAACGTGCTTGCTGTCATCAACCGCGAGCTGGGCGGGGACTTCGACGTCGAAAACTACCAGCACGTCGCCATCTGGGATCCGGCGAACGAGTGGATCGAGATGAGGCTTCGGAGTACCACCGCTGCCCGGGTGACCCTTTCGGAGCTCGCCCTCGAGCTGGCCCTGGAGCCCGGCGAGGAGATACGAACGGAGATCTCGGCCAAGTTTCGCAGGGAAGGAGTCGAACGCGAGCTAGCCGCGGCCGGCTTCGGTCTGGACTCCTGGTGGACCGATTCCCAGGGACGCTTCGCCCTCTCCCTGGCTCGAGTCCTGTGAGTGGTCACCCAGCACGATCAGCGGCTTCACGTAGCCAGGCCGCCACCTCGTCATCGAGATCACTGAGGTTGAGTATCTCCAGATGGTGCATCCAGTGCGCAGGAACGGGGTGCACGACTTCCTTGAAGCGCGTGGATCCAT
>JANOHS010000383.1:0-3314 GCA_031406655.1 Micrococcales bacterium | reverse complement strand
CTGCACATTAGCGTACTCCGCGCCATATAAGGCTTTCAGGCGATCAATCGCTAATTGTTCTACTTGATCTACATATTCGCAACCACCGTAAAAACGCTTGCCTGGGTAGCCTTCATACCACCAGCCCCGGTATGCCGCAGGAACCGACAGGTCGGTCTCCTGGGTGCGCGACCTGATCTCGTCAAAGATCCGGGCACGTAGCGGCTCGAGATGGCTGGTCATGGCCTCGGCGTAGGCATTCTCCGCCTCGAGGTGAGCAACAACCTCTGGGTCGTCCTTGTCGCGCAGCCACTCGAACGGGTCCACGACCCGGTCACCGTGGTGCTCGCGGACGTGCTCGACGTGCTTGGTGACGACAGGCTCAACGATGCTCACGCAGGCACGCTAGCCGACGACCCGCCCCGCTCGGCTTGCTACCGCGAGTAGCTCACCGTGAGGACCGCACGCGCCAGCGTGTGAAAGGTCAGGTTGAAGCCGCCGACCGCGGGGGTCGCATCGGCAGGGACCCCGAGGTCGGCCTGGTCAAGGGCGTGCACCGCGAAGATGTACCGGTGCGTGCCGTGCCCGGGCGGCGGCGCGGCGCCGTCATACCGGTGGTGCCCGCCCTCGTTACGCAGGCAGTAGGCGCCGGGGGGAAGCTCGCCCCGCGCGACGGATGTGGTCCCGGCACCGATGCCCAGGACGAACCAGTGCCACCAACCGCTGCCGGTGGGGGCATCCGGGTCGAAGCAGGTGATGGCGTATCCCCTGGTGTCCTCGGGCGCACCGGACCAGCTCAGCTGCGGGCTCTGGTTTCCTCCATCGGACACATGAGCCGCCGGCAGCCGTTCACCGTCGGTGATGTCCTCGCTGGAGAGGGTGAACGACGGAACCGGCGGCAGTGCGTCATACGGGCTCGGGGTGTTCAGTGCGGACTTGATCCGGGTCATTGTGTGTCCATCCTCATTCGTTGGTGAGCGGCGCTGTCGGCTCAGTTCATGCAAGCAGGCCCGAGAAGGGCCTTCAGGTCGCCGAAGAGCGCGGGCGAGGCGGTGACGCGCAGCGTGTCGTCGAGCCGCATGAGCACGGAGCGCCCGGGTTGGGTCAGCTTGACGTGAACCTCCGTCACGCCGGGATGCTGGCCGAGCACCAACCTGATCCGCTCAACGACACCGTTGGTGGCCCTGGTCAGCGGAAGGGTCACGACCAAGGGCCCTCGTGGACCCTCCTTGATGTCGGGCAGGGTGAGCTCCTGGGCGAAGATCGTCGGCGTGTCGTCGCGGCGGTTGAGGCGGCCACGCACCACGCACACGACGTCGTGGCCCAGCATGGTGGAGACGGTCATGTAGGCCGAGGGAAAGAACAGGCAGTCGATCGCACCGTCGAGGTCCTCGACCGTGGCGATCGCCCAGAGGTCGCCCTTCTTGGTGCGCTTGATCTGCAACCCGGTGATCAGCCCGGCGATCGTGACGTTGGCTCCGTCGGGCTTGCTGTCGTCCCCGGTCAGGGCCGCGATCGAGGTATCGGCGTGCTGGGACAGGATGTGTTCGATGCCGAACAACGGGTGGTCCGAGACGTAGAGCCCGAGCATCTCGCGTTCGAAGGCCAGCAGGGTCGCCTTGTCCCACTCGATCGTCGGGATCGGGGGCATGGCCAGCAAGGACACCCCGTCCTCTGTGTCCCCACCGACACCGTCACCATCACCGAACCCGGCGAACAACGAGTCCTGGCCGATCGCCTCCTGCTTCTTCTCGTCCACGAGGGCGTCGACGTAGGCCTCGTGGACCCGCACGAGGCCCTGGCGGCTGTGCTGCAGCGAGTCGAAGGAGCCGCCCTTGACCAGGGACTCGATGGTGCGCTTGTTGCACACGACGGCAGGGCACTTGCGCACGAAGTCCTCGAAGGAGACGAACCGCCCCTTGGCCTCGCGGGCAGCCACGATCGCCTCGACCACGTTGTGGCCGACGTTGCGGATGGCAGCCAGCCCGAACCGGATGTCGGTGCCGACGGCGGTGAAGTTCGCCGAGCTCTCGTTGACGTCCGGCGGCAGGACCTTGATACCCATCCGGCGGCACTCGTTCAGGTAGAGCGCCGACTTGTCCTTGTCGTCGCGCACGCTGGTCAGCACCGCGGCCATGTACTCGGCCGGGTAGTTGGCCTTGAGGTAGGCGGTCCAGTAGGAGACCAGTCCGTATGCCGCGCTGTGCGCCTTGTTGAACGCATAGTCCGAGAAGGGGACCAGGACGTCCCACAAGGCCTTGATCGCCGCCGGGCTGAAGCCGTTGGCGAACATACCGGACTCGAAACCGACGTACTCGGCGTCCAGGACGGCGCGCTTCTTCTTGCCCATGGCGCGGCGCAGGAGGTCCGCCTTGCCCAGCGTGTAGCCGGCCAGCTTCTGGGCGATCTCCATGACCTGCTCCTGATAGACGATCAGGCCATAGGTCGCGCCCAGCAGTGGTTCCAGCGCCTGCGCGAGGTCTGGGTGCGGGTAGGAGATCTCCTGCAGGTGGTTCTTGCGCAACGCATAGTTGGTATGGGAGTTGGCGCCCATCGGACCGGGACGGTAGAGCGCGCCGACCGCCGAGATGTCCTCGAAGTTGTCCGGCTTCATCAGCCGCAGCAGCGCACGCATCGGCCCGCCGTCGAACTGGAAGACGCCGAGGGTGTCACCGCGACCGAGCAGCTGGTAGGTGGCCGGGTCGTCCAGGGTCTTGCTCAGCTCATCGAGGTCGATCAGGTCGCCGCGGTTGCTCCGGACGTTGATCAGGGCATCGTCCAGGATGGTCAGGTTGCGCAGGCCGAGGAAGTCCATCTTGACCAGGCCGAGCGCCTCGCAGCTGGGGTAGTCGAACTGGGTGATGATCTGGCCGTCCTGCTCCCGGCGCATGATCGGGACCAGGTCGATCAGCGGCTCGCTGGACATGATCACGCCCGCCGCGTGCACGCCCCACTGACGCTTCAGGCCCTCGAGGCCCAGAGCGGTCTTGACGACCTCCTGGGCCTGGGGGTCCTCGTCATGGACCTGGCGGAACTGCGCGCCCTCGGCATAACGCTTGTGCGCAGGGTCGAAGATCCCCGACAACGGCACGTCCTTGCCCATGATCGCCGGTGGCATCGCCTTGGTGAGCTTCTCGCCCATCGAGAAGGGATGGCCCATGACCCGTGAGGCGTCCTTGACCGCCTGCTTGGCTTTGATCGTGCCGTAGGTGACGATCTGGGCAACACGCTCCTCGCCATACTTCGCGGTCACGTAGTGGATGACCTCACCGCGGCGACGCTCGTCGAAGTCGATGTCGAAGTCCGGCATCGACGCGCGCTCGGGGTTGAGGAAC
>JANOHS010000370.1:0-6326 GCA_031406655.1 Micrococcales bacterium | reverse complement strand
TTCATCGCCGCACTGGCCAGCGAGAGTCTCACCCGCTCCATCGGCAGGGCGCTCGAGCGGAGCCTTCGCCTGGTGCTGCGACGGACCAGGTCCTACCCGCGAGCGGTGGCCATCGACGCGATCCTCACCGACCAGCGGGTGCACATGGTGGACCTGGTCAGGCACGGGGGGGTCAGGATGACCTTGGGGCTGGTCGCCTTCTTCGGCGTCTTCTACCTGCTGTTCTGGCAGAGCCTGGACGTGGTCGGGCTGCGGATGACCTTCTCGCACATGTTCGCCGCCTATGCCGTGGGACGGTTGCTCTCCGCGATCGGCATCACCCCCGGTGGCGTCGGGGTCACCGAGAGCGGCGCGGTGGCCGTTCTGGTCGCTTTCGGCGCCGACCCGGCACAGGCGCTCTCCGGCATCGTGCTGTTCTCGCTCTACACGCATGTGATGGAGGTCCCGCTGGGTGCCCTCGCCTACCTCGGCTGGGCCGTGTCCAAGAAGACCGCGCCCACCGACGGTGCTGCCTCGAACGGTGACCTGGTCCCCGGAGCCGGCTAGCAGCTCACTGCCGGGCCCGACCGTGGAGTCACCGGCGAACCAGCCTGCGAACCTGACGGGTCCGGGCCTGGTCCGCGATCCGGTCATCGACCACGCCCGGCACGAAGGGCTCGCCCAGCGCATGCTCGACGGCCAGCTTGATGAGGGCGTCGGCGAAGCGAGGGTTGGCCGGCAGCAGGGGACCGTGCAGATAGGACCCGAAGACGTTGCCGGTGACCGCGCCTTCCGTCCCGTCCGTGCCGTTGTTGCCCATCCCGGCCTTGACCCTGCCGAACGGCTGTTGCCCCGGCCCCAGCTGCGTTGAGCCCGAGTGGTTCTCATAGCCGACCAGGTCGCCGAACGCCGTCTCCAGGACGACAGGGCCGACCATCCGCTTGGCGTTGCCCTGTGTCGTCACGTCCAGGATGGCGATGCCCGGGAGCCGCTCACCCTCGACGGTGATGAACGCGTTACCGAACAGCTGGTACATGCCACAGATCATCAGCATCGGGATGCCATCCGCGGCCAGGGCACGCAGGACGTCGGCGTTGTGCGCAAGGTCCTGCTCGACCCGCGCCTGCCCGCTGTCCTGACCGCCACCCCCGAGCACCAGGTGCGCATCCGTGGGGAAGTCGTTGCCGGGGTGGTGCTGATGGATGACGGGTTCGTAGCCGTGCCAACGCAGTCGGCTGGCCAGGGCCCGGGTGTTGCCGAGGTCGCCGTAGATGCTCATCTCGCGCGGGTAGATGTGCACGAGCTTGACCCGGCCCTTGCCGGACCCATCGACGGCGCTCACGCCGGGTCCTCCCCGAAGTCAGACAGGCCGTATCGCCCGGCCAGGTCGCGGCGCATGGCCATCATCGCGGTGTAGGTGCAGAAGATCCGCTTGGGCTCGTCCGCGTATCCCGTCAGGAAGCGTTCCAGCGCGGCGTCGAGGTCAGGCTCGACCTCGGCCACGGCCACGTCGTCGTACTTCAGGCGAAGTGCCATGTCGTAGGCGCGGACACCACTGGTGAGCGCGACACCCTTGTCCCGCAACGACTCAAAGCTGACGTCGTAGAGCCACGAGACGTCGCGACCATCTGCGTAGTTGTCGTTGATGGCGATCATCGTGGTGACCGGGGCACCGCCATAGGTGCCGAGCGCAACGGTGAAGCCTGCGGGGTTCTTGACCAGGACCAGCTCAAGCGGCTGGCCGTCAGCGTCGATGACCTCGCCGCGACCGAAGGGGGGCTCAACCCTCTCCAGGGCTGCGACCGCATCAGCCTCGCGGAACGTGTCTGCCAGCAATGCTCTTGCCGTGGCGGTCGCGGCGGTGGCGTTGATCATGGCTGCGAGGCCACGCTGCTTGAGCACCATGGGTCCGACCCGCTCGGTGGGGCCGAACCGCACCTCAAAGCTGCGTTCGTCATGAGGCTTGAGCAGACCGTCCGCCGCGGTGGGCCGGGGGGGCGTGAACTCGTCCTCGAACCGGACATCGGCCTCCTGCAGCTCGGGGAGCCGATCCGCGATCGAGGGGTCGACGCCGAAGTAGGTCACCGCGACTCCGTCGTGCACCCGGCCCGCGATCCGCGAGACGAAGGAGTCGTCGATGTTGAGCACCACGCCGGTCGTCGTCTGTTCCGCCAGCTCGGCGAGCAGCTTTGCGGTGTGGTCGATCTCAGCGAAACGGTCGAGCTGGTCGCGAGCGACGTTGAGCAGCAACGAGTGCGTCGGCCTGACCGCGGCCGCGAACTTCAGCGCGTGGGCCTCGTCGAGCTCGAGGACGGCCATGTCAGCCTTGAGCCTTCCCGAGAGCGGGACCTCGGCCAGCATCGAGGAGATGACACCTCGGGTGAAGTTGCTGCCGGTCGGGTTCGTGAACACCGTGAGCCCGTGCTCGCGCAGGATGGCGACGAGCATCTTGGTCGTTGTCGTCTTGCCGTTGGTGCCGGTGACGACGACGACACCGCGTGGCAGGCCCGCGAGCGCGTGGGTGAGGAACCGGGGGTCCACCCGCTCGACCACGAGCCCGGGCAGCGCCGAACCGCCCCCCCGGAGCCTCGTTGCCGCGCGCGCCACCTTGCCTGCCGCCACTGCCGCCGAGGTCCTGAGCACCGTCACACCCTAGCCAAAGGGCCGCGCGCAGGAGGATGCGAGATAATGGACAAAGACGACATACAGTTTGCCGCAGCACATCGCGAGGACCAGCCGAGCACGGACCTGGCCCGTGGCTGAGACCGAGGCTGAGAGCCGCGGGCAAGGGGAACAACCAATGAGCAGAACAACGACGTGGCGCCGTGGCGCCCTCGGCGCGGTGACGGCCGGAGCGCTTGCGGCCGGAACGCTGGGCCTTGCGCCGGCGGCGATCGCCGTAGCCACCACCACCAATGTCCATGGCGGCGACATCGCTGGCTGGAACGCTGAGGCCACGCCGCAGCCACCCATGCCGAGCGGCTGGTTCAAGCAGGCCGACAACCAGGCCGGCACACCAACCGGAGCGGTGGTCGCTGACGACACCGAGCCGGTGAACCACGACGGCAGCCTTCGCCTTGCCACCCCTGGTCCCCTGGACAAGGTCGTCGTCCAGCACAGCGCCGGCTCCGTGCTGCTGTCCTCGTTCGTGACCGGCTCCTATGCGGCCAAGGTCAACGCGGACAAGGTCGCCTTACCGGCTACCTACCAGCTCGTCATCGACTGCAACGCCGGCACCTTGGCCGATGGTGGCTTCGCCACGCTCAACGTCGTAGACGGCGGACAGACCGTCACGGATGGCTGGAAGACGCTGGACGTCGTGAAGGCGGGTGCCGCTACGTGGTGGTCGACCCGCACCCTGAACGGTGACGGCACCACAACCGGTGGCAACCCGCTCCCGGCACCCACGGCCGGCACCATCGGTGCCGGGCTGCAGGGCGGTCAGGCTTCGCCCCACACGCTGAGCGCGCTCAAGTCCGCCTGCCCGTCGGGCACGGTCAGCACCTACGGCGTCAACATGGGCAGCGCTGCGGCCGGCCAGGACGGCAACGTCGACCTGGTCACCTTCAACGACGCGGTCACCAACTTCCAGTTCGTCTCGGTGGACCGCATCGCCGGCCTCAACCGGGTCGAGACGGCCGTTGAGGCCTCGTTCGCGCTGTTCAGCGACGCGGGCACCGCCGATGACGCAACGGCCGTGGTGCTTGCCACCAGCCAGGGCTTCGCTGACGGCGTCAGCGGCGGACCGCTCTCCGCCGCGGTCGACGGCCCGCTCCTGCTCACGGGCGGGTCGGCGCTGGACCCCACGACCGCCGATGAGATCACGCGCATTCTCCCCACCGGTGGCACCGTTCACGTCCTGGGCGGCGTCGGCGCCATCAGCGCCACCGTCGCGGCATCCCTGACGAAGCTCGGGTTCAAGGTCAACCGGCTGGAGGGTGTCAACCGTTATGCCACTGCGGTGGCCGTCGCCAAGAGCATGCCCGGCGCCACCAAGGTGCTCCTCACCTCAGGAGTCGTCTTTCCTGACGCGCTGAGCGCCGGTCCGGCCGCGGCGCACGTGGGCGGCGTGGTTCTGCTGACACAGGGCCCGATCATGCCGAGCGAGACGAAGACCTACCTGGCGACCAAGGCCGCAGAGGTCTTCGCCATCGGCGGTGCGGCTGCCAAGGCGGCTCCGACAACACTGGCTGACCATCAGCTCGTCGGCGTCGACCGGTACGAGACCGGAACGAAGGTCGCCAGCAAGTTCTTCAGCAGTCCCGACATGGTCACCTTCGCATCCGGTGAGAACTTCCCTGACGCGCTGAGCGGCGGAGCGTTCGCGTCGCTGCTCGACTCGCCGATCCTGCTCGTGCGCACCGACATCGTCCCCACGTTCGTCACGTCGTACCTGCGGGCCAACGAGACGACCGTTTCCGGCTCCGCGCTTGTCGGCGGCCCCGGTGTGGTCACCGAGAAGGTCCGCTCCTCCCTGGAGAAGAGCCTCAACGGGTTCTGACCCTGCCAGCTCCACAACCCCCACTCAGGGGCTCCCCGATCTTGGGGGAGCCCCTGAGTGCTTGCTGGCCCCGAACCGGTGAGTCGGTCGTGACATACCGACCGATCGACGCCACCATGACTGCATGACCGATGAGACGCAGACTGCCGCCTATGCCCAGAGCATCCAGAGCGCCTACGCCAGCATGCAGCTGAGCGATCCCCACTCGATGTTCGCCGCCGAGGAGAGGCTGATCGCCGAGCTCGGGTCCCACGGCATCACCCTCACCGACGACATCGTCCGCGCCCTGTCGTGGGCCGCAGTCGAGGGACCCGAGGCCTGAGGTAGCAGGTCAGGCTCGGTGGCTCACTCCCACTCGATGGTGCCGGGAGGCTTGCTGGTCACGTCGAGCACCACGCGGTTGACCTCGGGGACCTCATTGGTGATGCGGGTCGAGATCCTGGCCAGCACGTCATACGGCACTCGGGTCCAGTCCGCGGTCATCGCGTCCTCGGAGGAGATCGGGCGCAGCACGATCGGGTGTCCGTAGGACCGGCCATCGCCTTGCACGCCAACGGATCTCACGTCGGCCAACAGCACCACCGGGCACTGCCAGATCTCGCGGTCCAGGCCGGCTGAGGTCAGTTCCTCGCGAGCGATCGCATCGGCAGCCCTCAGGATCGAGAGCCGCTCGGCCGTCACGTCGCCGACGATGCGGATGGCCAGCCCCGGTCCGGGGAACGGCTGACGCCACACGATCGCCTCGGGCACGCCGAGCGCGAGACCGACCTGGCGGACCTCGTCCTTGAACAACATGCGCAGCGGCTCGATCAGCTTGAACTGGAGGTCGTCCGGCAGGCCACCCACGTTGTGATGCGACTTGATGTTGGCGGTGCCCGTGCCACCGCCGGACTCGACGACATCGGGATACAGCGTGCCTTGAACCAGCCACTCGACGGGATGACGTGACCCATCGGCCGACCCGACCAGGTCACGGGCCGCCTGCTCGAAGCAGCGGATGAACTCGCGGCCGATGATCTTGCGCTTCTGCTCAGGGTCCGACACCCCGGCCAGAGCCGTCAGGAACTGGACGCGGGCGTCGACGACGACCAGCGACACGCCGGTGGCCGCAACGAACTCCTGCTCGACCTGCTCGGCCTCGCCGGAGCGGAGCAACCCGTGGTCGACGAACACGCAGGTCAGCTGCTCGCCCACGGCGCGCTGCACCAGGGCCGCGGCGACCGAGGAGTCCACGCCTCCGGAGAGCGCACACAGCACCCGGCTGGTGCCGACCTGCTCACGGATCGCGGCGACCTGGTCCTCGACCACGTTGGAGGCCGTCCAGTCAGCGCTCAGACCCGCCCCGCGGATGAGGAAGTTCTCCAGGACGCGCTGGCCGAACGTGGAGTGGACGACCTCGGGGTGCCCCTGCACGCCGTACAGCCTGCGCTCGTCGTCCTCGAAGGCGGCGACCGGCGCACCCGCGCTCGAGGCGGTGACCTTCATCCCCGCGGGAGCCTGCGTGACCGAGTCACCATGGGACATCCACACCGACTGCTCGGCGTCCTGGCCGTTGAACAGCGTTGAGGAGAGGTCGGAGACGGTAGCTCTGGCAGAGCCGTACTCACCCAGACCGGTGTGGGCGACCGTGCCCCCAAGTGCCTGGACCATCGCCTGGAAGCCGTAGCACATGCCGAACACCGGGACACCCGCCGTCAACAGCGCCGGGTCAAGAGCCGGGGCACCCTCGGCATAGACCGACGACGGCCCGCCGGAGAGCACGATGGCGGCCGGGTCCCTGGCGAGCAGGTCGGCCACGGACATGGTGTGCGGCACGACCTCGCTGTAGACGTTGGCCTCGCGTACC
>JANOHS010000361.1:0-2515 GCA_031406655.1 Micrococcales bacterium | reverse complement strand
GTCAAACACGAAGATTGCTTCCCGATGTCCATTCTGCCTTGGACTGAGCGGCGAGTCGTCAGATTTCACTCTCCGCGCAATCCCACGACGTCCGTATGCCGTGTGCTCGCCGCATCCCTCGGCGTGCCTGTCGTGTGCCTGTCGCGTGCCTGTCGCGTCGCTGTCGGTGCGGAGGGATAACCTGCGAGCAGGCTCTGCGGATCGGCCGCTCTGCGGATCGACTGCTGTGCGGTCGGGCGAGGGGTTGCTAGTCCGTCTGCACTGAGTTTGCTTGTCCGTCCGCACTGAAAGGACCTCTGTGGCTACCGCCACCCGAAGTGGCTCGTCCAGCACTGACCCCTCCTCATACATGGCCAGGCACCTGCAGGTCCTCGAGGGCCTGGAGGCCGTCCGTAAGCGCCCGGGCATGTACATCGGCTCGACGGACTCGCGCGGGCTCATGCACTGCGTGTGGGAGATCATCGACAACGCGGTCGACGAGGCTCTGGCAGGCGCATGTGACCGTATTGACGTGGCGCTTCTGGCAGACGGGTCGGTCGAGGTTCGCGACAACGGGCGGGGTATCCCTGTTGACGTGGAGCCTCGCACCGGGCTGACCGGCGTTGAGGTGGTGTTCACCAAGCTCCACGCCGGTGGCAAGTTCGGCGGCGGCTCCTACACCGCTTCGGGCGGTCTGCATGGTGTGGGCGCCTCAGTAGTCAACGCGTTGTCCGCCCGACTGGACGTCGAGGTGGACCGCGGGATGAAGACCCACGCGATGAGCTTTCGCCGCGGTGAGCCTGGCGTCTTCGATGACGGCAAAGACGTTAGCGCCAGGAAACCGGACGCGAGCTTCACGGCATACGTGGACAACAGCGAGCTTCGCATCGTCGGCAAGGCAGGCCGGGGGAGGACGGGAAGCAGGGTCCGGTACTGGCCCGATCACCAGATATTCCTGCCGGAAGCGGCGTTCAGCTACGACGACCTGATCTCCAGGGCCCGCCAGACGTCGTACCTCATCCCTGGTCTGACCCTGGTCATCCGTGACGAGCGCGGTCTTCCGGGCACCCCGGGCGAGCACGGTCCGCACGAGGAGACGTTTCGCCACGCCGGGGGGATCAGTGAGTTCGCCGAGTTCCTGGCCATCGACCCGGCACTGACCGACGTGTGGCGGCTGCAGGGATCGAGGACTTTTCACGAGAACGTGCCGGTGCTCGACGGGCGAGGACACATGACCCCGACCGATGTTGAACGAGTTTGCGAGGTTGACATCGCGCTCCGGTGGGGCACCGGCTATGAGACCAAGGCGGTCTCTTTCGTCAATATCATCGCCACGCCCAAGGGCGGCACGCACATGACGGGGTTCGAGCAGTCGCTGCTCAAAGTCTTCCGCAGGCAGCTGGAGATCAACGCCCGCCGGCTCAAGGTCGGGTCCGACAAGGTCGAGAAGGAGGACATCCTGGCCGGTCTGACGGCGGTGGTGACGGTGCGCCTGGCCGAACCGCAGTTCGAGGGCCAGACCAAGGAGGTGCTGGGCACCTCGGCGGTCCGCTCCATCGTGGCCAGGATCATTGACCAGGAGCTGACCGCGATGCTGACCTCGGGCAAGCGCGGTGACAAAGCCCAGGCTGCCCTGCTGCTGGAGAAGGTTGTCGCCGAGATGAAGTCTCGGATCAGCGCCAGGCTGCACAAGGAGACTCAACGCCGCAAGAACGCCCTGGAGACCTCGTCCCTGCCGGCCAAGCTGGCCGACTGTCGCAGCAGTGACGTCGAGCGGACCGAGCTGTTCATCGTCGAGGGTGACAGTGCGCTCGGCACGGCCAAGCTGGCCCGGTCCTCGGACCACCAGGCACTGTTGCCGATCCGCGGCAAGATTCTCAACGTCCAGAAGGCCTCCGTGACCGACATGCTCAAGAACGCTGAGTGCGCGGCCATCCTGCAGGTGATCGGGGCAGGCTCGGGGCGCTCCTTCGACCTTGATGCAGCGCGCTACGGCAAGGTCATCATCATGACCGACGCCGACGTGGACGGCGCCCACATCCGCACCCTGCTGCTGACCTTGTTCTTCCGTTATATGCGACCGCTGGTCCAGGCCGGCCGGGTCTATGCCGCGGTGCCACCGTTGCACCGCCTCGAGGTGATCAACCCCGGCGGCAAGAGGAACGAGCTGGTCTACACCTACAGCGAGGCTGAGATGCGCATGATGATGTCCTCTCTGGAGAGGAAGGGCCGCAAGGTCAAGCAGCCGCTGCAGCGCTACAAGGGCCTGGGCGAGATGGACGCCGACCAGCTGGCCGAGACGACGATGGACCCTCGGCACCGGACCCTGCGGCGGGTCACGCTCAAGGACGCCGAGATCGCCGAGCGCGTGTTCGACCTGCTCATGGGCAACGACGTCGCGCCACGCAAGGACTTCATCATCGACTCCGCAGCGGAGATGGATCGGGCGCGTATCGACGCGTGAGGGGCGCCTACGGGCTGGGTATCAGCTCGTAGAAGCGGAAGCGGTCGTGTTCCAGCGGCAGCACGTCCGCTC
>JANOHS010000360.1:0-6194 GCA_031406655.1 Micrococcales bacterium | reverse complement strand
AAGCGGACGTTGTTCGTGGCCGAGAAGCGTGCCGCCATCAACGCTGTGGTCGGGCGGCTGGAGCGCCTCGGGCTGGGCGACCTGGTCCTGGACGTCTACGACGGCGCGTCCAACAAGCGACGACTCGCCCAGGAGCTGGGCTCAGCCCTGGACCGGGCCAGTGACGTCGAGGACCCGGACACAACAGAAATCGAGCGCACCCTGAACGACCGCAGGACCCGGCTGGTGGAGCACCTCTCGGCGCTGCACGACAAGCGAGACCCTTGGGGCGTCAGCGCTTTCGACGCACAGGTCGCCCTCGCTCAGCTGTGCGCCCGTCCGAGTCCGCCCACCTCCCGGGTCCGGCTCCACGGTGATGCGCTCAAGGGAATCAGCCGCGATCGGGTCGCCGGGCTGGGCCGGTCCCTGAGCGAGGCTGCCTCACTGGGAGCCTGGACGGCAGGGGATGGCGACGACCCCTGGTATGCCGCGCGCGCGTCACCTCCTCCGACGAGGCGGCCACAGCGCTCGAGATCGCCAGCC
This sequence comes from Micrococcales bacterium, assembly GCA_031406655.1. Lineage (GTDB taxonomy): Bacteria > Actinomycetota > Actinomycetes > Actinomycetales > Dermatophilaceae > UBA4719. The sequence goes on along the minus strand of JANOHS010000360.1, from coordinate 5,672 downwards.
GCCTCGGGGGCGGAGGCCTGGAGGTCGTCCGGCAGCGGCTCGCGGCCGCCATGAGCGAGGCCGGCCTGCCTGAAGCCCGGAAGCCGGCGGACTGGGGCCGCGCGCTCAGTGTGGTGGAGCAGGTGCGCCGGACCCTGGATGTCTTCCGGCCAGAGGTCTTCGACGTGCCCCTGACCGACATGGTGGCAGCCACCGCCGGCAAGGACTATCGCAGCATCCATGGACTCCGGCTCGGCCTCTGGACACGTTTCAGGTTGCGGAGACAGGCGCGCACTCTGCTGCGTCCCGGCCAGCCGCCAGCCGATCTGCACAGCTCTCTCAAGGCAGCCCAGGAGCAGCGCGTCCTCTGGGGCCACCTGGCCGGTATCGGCGGTCGTCCGGAGGTCCCCAGCGGTGTCGACGAGGCCGAGAGCATCTTCGACACCCTCGAACAAGACCTGGGCTGGCTCGGTGCACGGCTGGCCACGACCGCCGTCGGTGGCGATCTGCTGGGGACGCCGCTGGCCGATCTGCAGGAGCGTCTGGCCGCGCTGGCGAGCCGACGTGATCGCCTCGCCGTGCTGCCCCGCGTCGTCTCGGTCATCGATGATCTGCGCGAGTCGGGGATGGGCCCCCTGGTCGACGATCTCGCGGAGCGTGGTGTGGCGGCCGTTGACGTGGCCGCCGAGATGGACTTCGTCTGGTGGACGTCGCTGCTCGATGACATCAGCGTCCGCGACAGCGCCTACGGCGCACATGACGGCGAGTTCCTGCGTCGGGTCGGGTCCGAGTACATCGAGGCCGACCACGCGCACCTGGCAGGAAGCGTCGAGCGGGTGCGGGCCGCGGTCGGACGTCGGCTGCGCGAGGTTCTCGCCGACCACCCCGAGCAGGAGGCGCTGGTGCGCGCGGAGGCGGGCAAGTCGCGGCGGCACCGGCCCCTGCGCGACCTTCTCCCCCGGGCGGCCGAGACGCTGACCGCGATCAAGCCCTGCTGGGCGATGAGCCCGCTGGTGGTCGCCTCGATCCTCCCGGCCGGGCGCTGGTTCGACGTCGTGATCTTCGACGAGGCGTCCCAGATCCCGCCCGCGCAGGCGGTCTCGGCCATCTCGCGAGCCGCCCAGGTGGTCGTAGCGGGCGACGAGCGACAGCTGCCCCCGACCAGCTTCTTCACCGCGGCGACCGACGAGGACGCGGCCGTCGACCCCGCCGACGACTCGCTGACCGAGGGGTTCGAGTCGATCCTCGACGTCCTCTCGGCCGCCTTACCGGTGCGCAGGCTGAACTGGCACTACCGCTCGCTGGACGAGCGGCTGGTCTCCTTTGCCAACACCCAGATGTATGACGGCTCGCTGGTCACCTTCCCGGGCACCGGCGTCGAGGAGGTGGTCCGGCTCGAGGTCGTCGACGGCTCAGCGCCGGTTCAGCCCGGCCTCGAGGCAATCGAGTCCACGCAGGCTGAGGTCGACCGCGTCGTGGGGCTGGTGCTGTCGCACGCTCGCACCCGCCCGAGCGAGTCGCTGGGCGTCATCGCCCTGGGGATCAAGCACGCGACCCGGATCGACGACGCGCTGCGTCTGGCCCTGACCAGCGCCGAGGGCGTCGGCGACTTCTTCGACGAGGAAGCGGTGGAGCGGTTCTTCGTCAAGAACCTCGAGCGGGTCCAGGGCGACGAGAGGGATGCGATCATCCTCTCGATCGGCTACGGCAAGACCCCGCACGGCCGGGTGCTGCACCGCTTCGGGCCGCTGAACCTCGAGGGCGGCGAGCGTCGCCTCAACGTCGCCATGACCCGCGCGCGCCGCAGGATGACCGTGGTCTCCTCGTTCACCGCAGCCGATCTCGACCCGGCCCGGCTCAAGGCCCGCGGGGCGCTGATGCTGCGGGACTTCCTCGCGTATGCCGCACACGGCGGCTCCCAGCCCCAGCCGGAGACCCGGGCGGGGCAAGGCGCCAGCCCCCCGGGGCGCACAGCGCTCCGCCCCGTGACCACGCTGGATCCGTTGGTCACCGACCTGGCGTCGCGGCTGCGGGCCTCAGGTCTGGTGGTTCACGCCGGCTATGGCGCGTCGGCCCAGCGCCTCGACCTCGCCGTCGAGGATCCGCACCAGCCGGGTCGGGTCCTGGTGGCGGTCGAGACCGACGGGCCCCGATATGCCGCCATGTCGAGCACCCGCGACCGCGACCGGTTGCGGATCGAGCAGCTGCGCCGTCTCGGCTGGGAGCACGTGCGGGTCTGGAGCGCCGACCTGTTCCGCGACCCGGCGCGCGATGTCGCTCGGGTCGCCGCCGCGGTCGCACGGGTCTCGACGGGAGAGCCACCAGAGGATGACGAGACCGTGCGCGAGGTCGAGGGGGCGTCGGTCCAGCCGGCGGCCGACGCCGGCCCGCCGGCCACCACGGCCGGGTCGAAACCTGAACAGACCCGCGACGACACCGACGCAGGGTGGGGTGAGCGGTCCCAGGAGGACGCGCACGACGAGTGGCTGCGGGAGCAGCGCCCGCCGCACTGGGGCTGAGGTCAGTCGCGCGCCTGCCGAGCAGGCCTGCGCTCCTGCCGGGGCGCCATACGGCCCAGGTCACGCCCCGGTGAGCTCAGAAGGGACAGGACGCTCGCCTCAACGACCTCACCAGCCTGGTCGGCGCCGAGGCGACCCGCGCTCAGCTCATCGGCCGCCAGGTGCATCAGCGTGTAGATGGTGGCGACCAGCCAGCCCGTGGGCAGGTCGGTGCGGAAGTCGCCGTCGGCCTGCCCTCGGGCCACCAGCCTCTCGATCGTCTCGAGGACCGGCTCGTGGTGGCTTCGTAGCTGCGCCCGCGGGAGGACGGCGGAGGCGACGGTGTAGAGGTTGCGGTGGCGGGCCAGCAGCTGCCAGGAGGAGCCGAGCAGTCGCGACAAGGCCTGTGGTGCGGGGTCTTCCTCGACAGCGGCGTCGCGCAGGACGTCGCTGACGAGGCTGAGCGCCCTGTGCAGTGCCGCCTCCAGAACCGCCTCCCGGCTGGGGAAGTGCGCGTAGAGGGTGACCCGGCTCACGCCGGCTGCGCGGGCGACGGCGGCCATGTTGAGTTCGCCGTCGGCCTGGACGCAGTCCGGTGTGGCCGTGAGGATCGCCTCGATGCTGCGCTCGGCGTCGGCGCGGCGCCGCCTGGTGGTGGCGCCGCGCTTGGCCGGTTCCTGATCCATGTGGGGAGGCTACAAGGCTTAGTGCATGAACCTCGGACGGGCGCCCACCGCTGGGCGACCGCGTGGCATCAGCACGGCCGCCGCCACGGCGAAGACGCCGGCGGCCAAGCCGCTGGCCACGTAGGCGTTCTGGAACCCCAGCGCGGGGTCGGCGGTGAGGCCCGCGATGCTCGGTCCGGCGATCGCGGAGACGAGGGCAATCCCCAGTGACCCACCCAGCTCGTGCCCGGTGTTGAGGAGGCCGGAAACCACGCCTGCGTTGCTGTGGTCGGCCGAGGCCATGGCGGTGCTGGTGGCGGCCACGAAGGTAGCCCCGATGCCTGCGGCGGCCAGGACCAGCGGCGGCACCACCGTGGTGAGAACTCCGCCCTCCGTGCCCAGTCGCGCGAGGACTCCCAGGCCGGCGGCGCCGACGACCAGCCCAGCCACAGCGACCGCGCGGGCACCGGCGGGAGCCAGCAGCGCAGCGCCCACCTGGGCTCCGGCGATGGTGGCCAGCGCGACCGGAAGGAACGCCAGGCCGGTCTCGAACGCGCTGAGCCCGCGGACCTGCTGAAGGTAGATGGAGTTGAGGAAGAACGCGGACAGCAGCAGCGCCGAGGCGCCCAGCATCGTGATCAGGGCGCCCGGGAGCGGCGGACGGCGGAGCAACGAGAGGGAGACCAGCGGCGTGACCGACGCCCGCTGGATGATGACGAATCCCAGCGCGGACAGACCCGACGCGGCCATCGGCACCAGCGCCGACGCCGAGATCCAGCCCGTGTCACCACTGCGGATGATCCCGAAGATCAACAGGGCGGTCGCGGCCGTGAGGGTGAACGCGCCCGGAAGATCGATGGCCGACGTGCCTTGGCGCGCGCGGGAGGGAACGACAACAGCCACCCCGAGCGCGACGAGCAAACCCACAGGAACGTTGATCAGGAAGGCCCATTCCCAACCCGGACCGGAGGTCAGCACGCCGCCGAGCAGCACGCCGACGGCCGCGCCGGCACCGCCGATGGCAGCCCATACGGCCAGCGCCCGGTTCCGATCACGCCCCGTCAGCTCGGTCGTCAGGATCGACAACGCGGCCGGGGACAACATTGCCGCCCCCATTCCCTGCGCGACCCGGCTGGCCAGCAGGATCCCGCCGCTGCCTGCCAACGTGACCAGCAGGGAGCCGGCTGTGAACAGCGACAGCCCCATCATGAACATGTACCTCCGGCCGAACGCGTCAGCCAGCCGCCCGCCGAGCACGAGCAACCCGCCGAACGACAACGTGTACGCGGTGACCACCCAGGTCAGCGCTTCCCGGTCCAGGGCGAGGGAGCTTCCGATGTCGGGCAGCGCCACATTCACCACGGTGACGTCCAGAACGACCATGAACTGCGCCAGGGACAGCAAGGACATCAGGAGCCACTTCGGGGGAGGTCCGGCTGTCGCGTGGCGGTCCCGTCGGGCCAAGGAGACAAGGTGTCGTGGGGCATTCCCCGTTGTGAGACTGGTCATCGGTGCTCCTCCTAAACTATACAGGTATGTAAGAGTTATGAGGATAGCCGAGACGACTCAACCTGTACAGGGTGTGTAAGGAAATATCCTCAGGTCCGGCGGTTGGCGCCTGCCGCAGGTGGGACCGCATGGACAGCCACGAGGCCGGCGTCAACTGCGTCGACTGGTTCTTCCGTACCAAGGAGCTCAGCGCAGACCAGATCAACGAGGCGATCCTGGTCAAGTAGCGAAGGCGGCTCAGTCGGGCGGCAGCTGGATAACCACCTTGCCGTCGCTGAGCAGCTTGTCCCCGGGACTCGGCTTCTGCACGACTCGCTGGTTGTCGGCTTCGAGGCTCTCTCGGGCGCGGGCCGCACCTGGGTTGAACACGCCATCGAGAGCGCCGAACACCGCTCCCATGCCGCCCCGTGACTCTCCCATGCTCCGGCGCATCCACGCGAGCATCACGCCACCTCCGTCAGTGACTCGTCCACCCGTACAACGGTTCCACCAACCGCCGCTGGCCGCAGCGGTTTGCGGTCGGCAGGTTGGCTCAGCAGGTTGTGAGGGTTGGCGGGCGACGGCTCACGACAGACCGACGATGTTGCCGTCCTCGTCGATGTCGATCCGCTCGGCGCTCGGGTGTTTGCTCAGCCCGGGCATCGTGCGCATCTCGCCACAGATGGCGTAGACGTAGCCGGCGCCGACGGCCGCCCGGACCTCTCGCACCGGCATCCGCCAGCCGGTCGGGGCGCCTCGCAGGGTCGGGTCCGACGACAGGGACAGGTGCGTCTTGGCGATGACCACGGGGAACTCTCCGTAGCCCAGGACCTCGAACCGCGCCAGCTGCTTCTTCACCGAAGGCAACAGGTCGATGCCGTCGGCTCCGTAGATCTGTGTCGCGATCTTCTCGATCTTGGTGACCAGCGGCGCGTCGAGCTCGTACAGGTGGTGGAACGAGTTCGGCTCGTTTGCCGCCTCGACGACGAGCGCGGCGAGCTCCAGCGCGCCCTTGCCGCCATCGGCGACGTGCCGGGTGACG
>JANOHS010000355.1:0-6950 GCA_031406655.1 Micrococcales bacterium | reverse complement strand
GCGGTGTCCGACCAGGAACGCGGTGGCGACGGTGGTGGCCTCGATGGCTACCCACATCACCCCGATGTTGTTGGCCAGGACCGCGAGAGCCATGGCAGCCAGGAAGATGGGCACCAGGACGCCGTAGAGGTTCGCGCCCTTTTGGTCTGTATGCCGGTGTGCCAGCTCCGCATCGATGTAGCCGATGCTGGCCCAGGTCGCCAGGGTGCCCACCGTGCCGATGACCACGAGCATGGTGACGCTGAGCGCGTCGGCGCGCAGCGCATGCCCGAGTCCGAACTCCGCGCCGGCTCCGACGCCGGACTCGATGCGCAGGCTGAGGATCGCGCCGCTGACCAGCACGGACAGTGAGGCCAGAACGGTGACGGAGGCGCTCAGCCGGCGCCAGCCGAGTAAGGCCGCGAGCACGGCTGCCGCGAGCGGGGCAAGGATCGGGATGATCAGCAGGATGGTCATCAGCCGCGCAGCTCCCGTAGCTGGTCGAGGTCGGTGCCGCCGAAGGTGTGCCGCATGTGCCCGGTGAGCAGCCCGAGGACCAGCACGACAAAGACCACGTCCAGCGATGCACCGAGCTCGACGATGAGGGGGACACCGGCGGTGATCAGGAAAGCCGTGGCCGCGATGCCGTTGTCCAGCAGCATGAAACCGACGGCCTGGGAGAGGGCACGACGACGGCTGACCATGATGAAGACAGCAATCAGGATCACCGCAAACGCGCTGGGCACCGCGCGGGTCGCAGCGGTGGGGTCCAGAGCGATGATCGGCCGGGTTACGGCGTACGCCAGGACGGTCAGGGCCGCGGTGATCAGCAGTGAGGCGCTGGTGTTGACCAGCGGCGTGCTCTCGCGACGTTCGTGCGGCTCGGTGCCGACCGCGCGCGCGAGCAGTGCCGGCAGGAGGACGGCCCGCAGGAGGAGTACGACGACCCCGATGGTGGTCAGAGCGCCGTCGTGCTGGTGGATGCCCTCGGTGATGGGGATCGCCGCCAGGAACACGCCTTGCCAGGCCAGGAGCGAAACGATGGCGCGTAGCTCACGTCGCCACACGATGAGGACAGCTGTCAGCAGGAACGCGCCGGCGGCGAGATCGAGCACGCCGCTGTAGGTGGCTTCGGTCATCTGGTCTCTCCGTTCATGGTGTGGGCGATCAGCCGGTAGGGGTGGCCAGGAAGTAGGACGCGGTAACCGCCAGCAGGGCGAGCAGGAACGAGCCGGCCAACAGCTCGGGCACCCGGAACAGCCGGAGCTTGGCGATGAACACCTCTACGGCCGCGAGCAGGCCGGCCAGCAGTGCGACCTTGACGGTGATCGCCGCAACCCCGAGCAGCACTCCGGGCACCGAAGGGTCGGCGCCGGCAATACCCCATGGCAAGAACATGTTCGCCATCAGCGCCAGCATGACCGTGAGACGCATGCCACTGGCCCACTCGACCAGTGCGAGCCTGGGGCCGGAGTACTCCAGGACCATGGCCTCATGGATCATCGTCACCTCGAGGTGCGTGGAGGGGTTGTCCACGGGCAGCCGCCCGCTCTCAGCGATGACCACGATGGACAGGGCCACGAACGCCATCACACTGCCCGGCGCGAGAACCTGGGCGGGGTTCTGCGTGGTTGCTGAGACGATGGCAGCCAGGTTCGCCGACTGTCCGGGCACCGACAGGGCGAACACCGCGAGCAGGATCGTCGGTTCGACGAGCGCGGCGATGGTGATCTCGCGGCTGGACCCCATGCCGCCGAAGGCGGTGCCGGTGTCCAGGCCGGCGAGGGTCAGGGCGACGGTGCCGAGGAACAGCAGGCCCACGACCCCGAAGAGGTCCGCGGTCGAGTCCAGCGGAGAGCCCAAGGCGATGAGCGGCACGATCGCGGCGATCAACAGGGTGCTGCCGGCCACGACAGCCGGTGCCAGGGCGAACACCACGGTCGTGCCCTGCGGCGTGACCTCCTGCTTGCGCAGCTGCTTGCGAAGGTCCCGCCAGGGCTGACCGACGCCGCCCCCGGCCCGGCCCTCCAGACGGGCGCGCACCTGCCGCATCCCGCCCACGACGAACGGCGCGAGGGCAAGAACGCCCAGCACCTGCAAAGTGATGGCCACGACTGACATGAGGCTCATCGCGCGACCAGGAGCACGATCAGCAGCCCGAGAGCGCCATAGGCCAGGTAGAGGTGGACGCTGCCGGTATGTCCGCGGCGCACCACGTGGGCCAAGGTGGTCACTGCACGGACAACCGGTGCGTAGAAACGCTGTTCCACGGGGTCGACCAGCTGGGTTCGGTAGGTGACCTTCTCGACCAGGTACTGCGACTCGGAGAAGTGGGTCACCTCCACGTCGGTGTCCGGCCGAAGGACGTCATCGAAGACCCGCTGCAAGGGTTCTGCGAACGACGTCGCGGTGTACTGCATCCGCGGGCTGAGCTCATCCGCCCCGCACGCCCAGAGCGGGGCCACCGCCGGGGCGGGGCGGTGCCGCACGCCCCACCGGGCCAGGCCGAGCGCGAGCAGCATCGCGATGACCAGGGCCATGGCGAGCAGTCCCGGCGAGATCGACCCCGAGAGGCCGGGCAGTCGCAGAACCGTGCCGAGCTGCGGACCCGCGGAGTCGCCACCGACGGTGGGCAGCACAGCCAGGACCCGCGCGAGGGTCGGGCCGAGCAGCACTGGTGCGACCGCGAATACGACGCAGGCTGCAGCGGCCAGCGTCATCCCGATGAGCATGCTGGGGGGTGCCTCGTGGGCCGCCTCAGCTGCCGCGGATCGTGGCCGGGCGAGAAAGCCGACCCCGAACGCCTTGACCATGGCCGCGATCCCGAGACCCGTGGTGAGCGCTACCGCGCCCACCGACAAGGGCATCGCCAGCGCGAGCAGGGTGTTGTCGTCGTGGGCTGAGTGGATCAGGCTCTGGAACAGGAGCCATTCGCTGACGAAGCCGGCGCCCAGCGGAAGGCCAGCCGCGCCGAGCGCGGCGATGCCGAACAGGACCGTGGTGACCGGCATCCTCCGGGCCAGGCCTCCGAGCAGGTCCAGGTCGCGCAGGCCGGTGGCGGCCAGTACGGACCCAGCGGCCAGGAAGCCGAGCGTCTTGAAGGCGGCATGGCTCAGGAGGTGCAGGATTGCGGCCGTCAGCGCGATCGCGGCCACGGCCGGGGAACCCGAGGAGCTGAGGAGCGCGGCGGCTCCCAGGGCGAGCGTGATCAGCCCCATGTTCTCCGTGGTGGAGTAGGCCAGCAGTCGTTTCAGGTCGGTGGCCACGGAGGCCTGCAGCACCCCGAAGACCGCCGACACGGCGCCGAGGACCATCAGCGTCAGGCCCCACCACTGGGGGCCTGGCCCGAGCAGCTGAAGGTCGATGCGGATGATGCCGTAGATCCCCATGTTGACCATCGCCGCGCTCATCAGCGCCGAGACCGGGCTGGGCGCCTCGGGATGGGCTTTCGGCAACCAGGCATGCAGTGGAAGCAGGCCGGCCTTCGACCCGAATCCCATGAGGGTCAACACAAACACCGTCGCCCTGGTGCCGGAGCCGAGCCCATCCGCGTGCGCGGCGATATCACTGAAGGCGTCACCGCCACCGGCCGCTGACAGGATCACCAGAGCCAGCAGGATGGCCGCAAAGCCCAGCTGGGTCATGACCGCGTAGAAGACTCCGGCCGACCTCACGGCGTCGCGGCGATGCTCGGACAGCACCAGGACCAGGGATGCTGCCGCCATCAGCTCCCACGCGAGCAGAAAGGTCGTCACCGACCCGGCTGCTGGGACAAGGAGCATGCCGGCCACGAAGAGCGGGAGCGTGACCAGTGGGAAGCGAGCCAGGTGTTCCCGCCTCGCGTACCCGACGGCGTAGATGCCCACGGCTATCGAGACGGCACCGGTCGCGGCGATGAACACCCCACCGAGCGGGTCAAGATCAAGACGGACACCGACCAACGGCAGCAGCCAGCCGATCCGCAGCTGGCGTGGCTCGCCGAAGACCACGCTGAGGCCGAGCGCCAGGCCCACCGCTCCGAGGATGGTGGTGATGCCACCGGAGAGTGCGGCCTCGAGGCCCACCCGACGTCCGGGGTGCGGACTCTCGCCAGGTGCGGGAGGGGCAGGAGCGGTATGTGCGACTGTGGTCACCGGCCGGTCACCGTACGCAGTGCGGTGACGATCTGTTGGGGCGTTGGCGGGCAGCCGGGAACCTCGACGTCGACGGGCACCACGTCGGCGACCGATCCCACCACGCCGTAGCCCTTGGCGAACACGCCCCCGTTGCAGGCGCAGTCGCCGACAGCTATGACGACCCTGGGCTCCGGAATCGCAGCCAGGGTGTTCAGCAGCGGCTGGCGCATGTTGTGGGTCACCACGCCGGTGGCGATCAGCGCGTCGGCGTGGCGTGGCGAGGCGACAAGCCGCGCGCCGAACTGCTCGGCGTCGTACACCGGGGAGAAGGCGCCCGTGATCTCGAGCTCACATCCGTTGCAGGAACCGGCGTCCACGTGCCGCAGCTGAAGTGACCCGGTCACCCCGGTAGGGGGCGCGATGGCCGCCTCGGGTGCGTCGGCCGCAGGCTCCACGACGCGCCCGACCCGGCGGATCTTGCCGATCCAGCTCATCGGTGCCGCTCCCGGCAGGATGTGTTGGCCGGGATCATCAGTGGCCCGTCCGAGCCGTGGACCCGCTGCTTGCCTGAAGGTCTTTCAGCAGGCCCATCTGGTCGGTGAGCAGTCCGGTGAGGACCTTCCGGGCCACCAGGAGCAGCTCGGCCATGTCCTTGGAGGTCATCGAGTAGATCACGTTGTTCCCCTGCTTGCGGGCCGTGACCATACCGGCCCGGCGCAGCACGGCCAGCTGCTGGGAAAGGTGAGAGGACTCCAGCCCGAGCTCGGGCATCAGCTCGGTCACCGAGTGCTCACCCTCGGCGAGCAGCTCCAGGATCCGGATCCGCGCGGGGTGCCCGAGAGTCTTGAAGAACTCGGCCTTCAAGGTGTAGATCGGCTCCGACGTCACCTGGTGCTCCTTCGCTCAAATGCGCACTTGATGAAACTATCATATAGTCACCCGTGCTCGAGGAAGGGATGGCGGTCTGTCGACCGGCCTATCGACCGGCGGGGGTCAGCCCCAGTGAGCGGCCGGCGAGGCCCCGCGCGCGGATCGTCAGGCCTCGGGCGATCTCGCGCAGGACAACGGCGGAGGGGCTGTCGGGCTCGCCCAGCACGATCGGCATGCCGGTGTCGCCGCCCTCGCGCAGCCCGGTGTCCATCGGGATCTGACCCAGCAACGGAACCGGGGCGCCGACGGCCCGGGTCAACGAGTCGGCGACGACCTGGCCGCCTCCGGCCCCGAATAGCTCGTGGCGGGTGCCGTCCGGAAGGTCCAGCCATGACATGTTCTCGATGACCCCGACGATCCGCTGATGGGTCTGCAGCGCAATGGAACCGGCGCGTTCGGCGACCTCGGACGCAGCCTTCTGAGGTGTCGTGACCACCAGGATCTCGGCGTTCGGAATGAGCTGTGCGACCGAGATCGCGATGTCGCCGGTGCCCGGCGGCAGGTCGAGGAGGAGCACGTCCAGGTCACCCCAGAACACGTCACCGAGGAACTGCTGGAGCGCACGGTGCAACATGGGCCCGCGCCAGACGACGGGCTGGTTGCCCGGGACGAACATGCCGATCGAGATGACCTTCACCTCGTGGGCGATCGGCGGCAGGATCATGTCGTCGACCTGGGTCGGGTTCCCTTCGACGCCCAGCATGCGGGGCACCGAGAAGCCGTAGACGTCGGCGTCCACGACACCCACGCGCAGGCCGTCCTGCGCCATGGCAGCGGCCAGGTTGACGGTCACCGACGACTTGCCGACGCCGCCCTTGCCCGATGCGACGCAGTAGACGCGGGTCAGGCTGTTCGGCTGCGCGAAGGGGATCTCGCGTTCGGTGTTGCCGCCGCGCAGGGTGGTCTTCAGCTCGGCGCGCTGCTCGTCGCTCATGACCCCCAGGGTCACGTCGACCGTGGTGACGCCTTCGACGGTCAGCAGGGCGGCGGTGGTGTCCCGGGTGAGGGTTTCCTTGAGCGGGCAGCCCGAGATGGTGAGCAGGATCGTGACGGACGCCCGCCCAGACTCGTCGACGCCCACCGACTCGACCATGCCGAGCTCAGTGATGGGCTTGCGGATCTCCGGGTCGTTGACCGTGGAGAGGGCGGCAAGGAGGACGTCCTGCGATGGGGCGGGCATGGGTCCAATATTAGGACCGTTTCGCGAGGCTGCCTGCAGCGGGAGGTCAGTCGCCCGTCGACTGCCGGGGGCTCTCGGGCGCGACCCGCGAACCGCGCTGGTCCATCTCCTCCAGAAGGGACCGGAGCTCGGACCGCAAGAAGTCGCGGGTAGCCATGTCTCGCATGGCAATTCGCAACGAGGCCACTTCACGCGTGAGAAACTCGGTGTCGGCCAGACTGCGCTCGTTGCGGGCGCGGTCCTGCTCGAGCGACACGCGGTCACGGTCCGTCTGACGGTTGGCAGCGAGCAGGATCAGCGGCGCGGCATAGGACGCCTGCAGGCTGAGGATCAGCGTGAGGAAGATGAACGGATAGATGTCCCACCGATAGCCCAGGATCCCGACAACGTTGACCGTGATCCACAGCATCACGAACCCCGTCATGTAGACGAGGAACTTGGCGGTCCCCATATAACGGGCGAACTTCTCGGCAAACCGGCCGAAGGTGTCAGGGTCCAGCTTCGGCCTGCTGAACAGAGCCCGGCTCGCCTCGCGTGGCTGGTCCAGTCGCGCGGTGCGGTTGGAGCGCTCATTCGCCATGGGTCACCTGATGTCGCTCCTCACGCCAGTCCTCGGGAAGGATGTGGTCGAGCACGTCATCCACGGTGACCGCCCCCACCAGCCGCCCGTCCTCGTCGACCACCGGGACACCGACCAGGTTGTATGTCGCGAGCATCCGGGTGACCCGGCCTATCGAGGCGTCGGG
>JANOHS010000350.1:0-10027 GCA_031406655.1 Micrococcales bacterium | reverse complement strand
CGCTCGACCCGGCGCCCGCGCATGGTCTGGTACCGCGGGATCAGGTCCTTGACGTAACCGGTGAGCAGGTGACCGTAGTGGGGCAGGCCGTTGGCGAACGGTGGTCCGTCGTAGAAGACGAACTCGTTCTCGCCGTCGTCGCCGGCGTCGCGCCCCTCGACCGACGCGATGAAGGTGCCGTCCTCGTCCCAGTACCGAAGGATGCGCTCCTCGATCTCGGGGAACCTCGGGCTCGCGACAACACCCGCGCGCGCAGCGTGGCCGGGCGTGCTCTCGTCGGGCAGGAAGTCGACCTTGGGATAGGTCATCGGGCGCATCTCCGTCATCAGCTCGTCGAAACAGGCCCACATGGTCCGTGGACTGTCAGTACGAGGACGACGCCTGAACGGCACCGCGGTACCACCTCGCTTGCCGCAGGACGCCCTCGGTGAGAGGGGCGGCATACGACCGCTCTGGTCTGAGGCGTTAACGGGGCCTACCCGTCCGGTTCTACTGGAACCCAGCCGTATGTCGGGTGGTTGGGTCCGTTCTTCCGGAGGCTCGCCGGTGATGACCGGGTCAATGCCTGTGCCCCACAGTCTAGCGGACAGCCGCGGAGCCCTCGAATTGTCACGCATCTGTATTACACTTGTCCCATGCCGCAGACGATCAGCTTTCGCCCGGATGAGCGCACCACCAAGGAGCTTCGGGCGTTGACGCGCGGGCGCAAGACCTCTGAGGTGTTGCGAGAGCTGATTCACAAGAGCTACATCGAGGACGTCTATGCCCGCGCGGTCGCAGACGCCGAGCGACTGCGCGACGACGCCGGGGACCGCGCCGAGCTGGCAGCCATCGCCGAGGAGATGGACGAGTTCCGTGCGTGGTGACATCTATCGGCTGCGCGCACCAAGTCAGGCAAGGGGTCACGAGCAGAGGGGTGTGCGTTACGCGGTCGAGCTCCAGGGACCCATCACCTTGTCGACAGTGATCGTCGCACCGACGTCGACCCGCGCCTCGGCGGCGGTCTTCCGACCCGAGATCGACATGGACGGCACGAAAACCACGGTGCTGGTCGACCAGATGGCCGCCGCCGATGGCGTGCTTCGGCTCGGGGACATGGTCGGGCGGCTGTCCGCGCAGGAGATGGCCGAGGTCGACCTCGCCGTGCGAATCCTGCTCGGGTTGCTCTGAGCCGGCGGCCGGGCCGGAACAAATCCAGGTCAGGTGAGCTGGCCGCGCTGGCGGGCGCAAACCGATTCGTGTGGCGCTGCTGCCGTCTGGGAGGATCTGGCCATGACCCACCCCGCTCCGCAGCACCGCACCGTGACCATGCCCGACAAGCCGTCCATCGACGGCCTGGAGGAGAAGTGGTCGCAGGTATGGGCCGAGCAGGGCACCTACACCTTTGACCGCAACACGACTCGCGCACAGATCTGGTCCATCGACACGCCGCCACCCACGGCGAGCGGTGCGCTGCACATCGGGCACGTCTTCGGCTACTCGCAGGCCGACTGCATGGCGCGCTACAAGCGCATGGCCGGCTTCGAGGTGTTCTACCCGATGGGCTGGGACGACAACGGCCTGCCGACCGAGCGCCGGGTCCAGACCTACTACGGCGTGCGCGGCGACGCCACCCTCCCCTCCATCGAGGGTTTCGAGCCGCCGCAGCATGGCGACAAGAGCACCGGTGGCAAGAGCCCCAAGCTGTCGGACCAGCTGCCGATCAGCCGCGCCAACTTCATCGAGCTGTGCGACATCCTGACGGTCGAGGACGAGAAGGCGTTCGAGGCGCTCTTCCGGCGGCTCGGCCTCTCGGTCGACTGGGACATCAACTACCGCACGATCGACCACCGGTCTCGGGCGACGGCACAGCAGGCGTTCCTGCGCAACCTCGAACGCGGCGAGGCCTACCAGGCGGAGGCGCCGGGGCTGTGGGACGTGACCTTCCAGACCGCCGTCGCACAGGCCGAGCTCGAGGCACGCGACTACCCGGGGCACTTCCACCGCATCGCGTTCCACACCCCCGACGGGACGCCAGTGCACATCGAGACCACCCGTCCCGAGCTGTTGCCCGCGGTCGTCGCGCTGATCGCCCACCCCGATGACAAGCGGTATGCCGGCCTGTTCGGCACCACGGTCACGTCGCCTCTGTTCGGGGTCGAGATCCCTGTGCTGGCGCACTATCTCGCCGAGCCGGACAAGGGCGCCGGCATCGCCATGTGCTGCACCTTCGGCGACCTCACCGACGTGCAGTGGTGGCGCGAGCTGCAGCTGCCGACCCGCTCCATCATCCAGCGCAACGGCCGGATCCAGGCCGAGACGCCGGACTGGGTCTCGACGTCTGCCGGCCGTCTGCTGTTCACCGAGTTCGCCGGGCGGACCGCCTTCGCCGCGCGCACCGCGATCGTGGACGCCCTGCGCATCTCGGGCGACCTGGATGGCGAGCCGACCCCGACCCAGCGCAAGGCCAACTACTTCGAGAAGGGCGACAAGCCGCTCGAGATCGTGACCTCGCGCCAGTGGTACATCCGCAACGGCGGCCGGGATGAAGAGCTCAAAGCCGCACTCATCAAGCGCGGCAAGGAGATTCAGTTCCACCCCGAGTTCATGCGAAGCCGTTATGAGAACTGGGTCGGCGGGCTCAACGGCGACTGGCTGGTCAGCCGTCAGCGGTTCTTCGGCTGCGCGATCCCCCTCTGGTACCCATTGGACGCTGAGGGCGAGATCGTCTGGGACAAGCCGATCGTGCCCGACGAGTCGTCCCTGCCGGTCGACCCCTACTCCGACGTGCCCACCGGCTACCGGGGCGAACAGCGTGACCAGCCGGGCGGATTCACCGGCGACCCCGACATCATGGACACCTGGGCGACGTCATCGCTGAGCCCCCAGATCGCGGCTGCCTGGCGCGACGACGAAGAGCTGTTCGCCAAGATCTTCCCGATGGACCAGCGCCCGCAGGGTCACGACATCATCCGGACGTGGTTGTTCGCCACCGTGGTGCGCGCCCACCTGGAGCACGACTCGCTCCCGTGGAAGCACGCGACCATCAACGGGTGGATCCTGGACCCCGACCGCAAGAAGATGAGCAAGTCCAAGGGCAACGCGACCACGCCGATGGGAATGCTGGTCGATCACGGCGCCGACGCCATCCGCTACTGGGCGGCCGCGGCCCGGATGGGAACCGACGCGGCGCTGGACACCGCCCAGATGAAGGTCGGTCGACGCCTGGCCATCAAGGTGCTCAACGCCAGCAAGTTCGCCCTGTCCTTCGGTGAGGTCGAGGGTGAGCTCGCTGACTCCGTTTCGTTGCCGATCGACAGGGCGATGCTGGCCGGGCTCGCGGACGTGGTCGACAAGGCCACCAAGGGTTTCGAGGATTTCGACTACACCCGCGCCCTCGAGGTCACCGAGGCGTTCTTCTGGACCTTCTGCGACGACTACCTCGAGCTGGTCAAGGAGCGGGCCTACGGCGGTCAGGGCGACGAGGCCGCGGCATCGGCCCGCGCTTCGCTGAGGATCGCCCTGGATGTCATGCTGCGGCTGCTGGCGCCGGTCCTCCCCTACGCCACCGAAGAGGTGTGGTCGTGGTGGCACGACGGCTCGATCCACCGAACGCCCTGGCCAACCTCTGATGATCTGAAAACCGTTGCGGCACAGAGCGATCCGGCGGTTCTTTGGTTCGTCGGCGCTGCCCTCGCGGGTGTCCGCCGGGCCAAGTCGGAGGCCAAGGTCGGCATGAAAGCCGATGTCGAGCGGGCGGTGCTGACCGGACCGCCGGCCACTCTCGACCAGATCCGCCTCGCCGCCGGTGATCTCATCGCCGCCGGCCGTATCGCGACCCTGGACTACCAGCCGGGTGAGACGTTCGCCGTCCGCGACGTACTGCTGGCCCCCGTCGAGCCCAAACCCTGACCCACCGACCCGCTTGTTGCCCCGAGACCACCGTTTTGGGCCGATTCAGAGCCGCAAACGGTGGTTTCGGCGCAAGGAGCGGTGATGGGGGCGTGAACCACGGGGCCGGGCGCACTCACGCCGGACCGGCTCCCCGACCGGACGGCTGGCGCACTCAAGCCGGACCGGCTCCCCGACCGGACGGCTGGGCGCACCTACGCCCGACCGAACACCGCGGATCGCGCGTTTCGGCACCGTTAGGGGCCGGAACCGCGCGATCCGCGGTGTTCGGTGCAGAAGGGGGGTGGGGGGTTACGCGGATTCTTTGCGGGGTGGGCGTTTGGCCCGGGCCCGGGGAACTTCGCGCCGGACGATCGTCGGGTTGACGTTGTCGAGGACGACCTCGCGGGTCACGACCACGCGGGCGATGTCATCCTCGCTCGGAACATCGAACATCACCGGTAGGAGCACCTCCTCCAGGATCGCCCGAAGGCCACGGGCCCCGGTGCCACGCAACAGTGCCTGGTCGGCGACGGACTCGATCGCGTCGGGGGTGAACTCGAGCTCGACGCCGTCGATCTCGAACATCCGCTTGTACTGCTTGACCAACGCGTTGCGCGGCTCGGTCAGGATGCGCACGAGGGCCTCAGCGTCCAGGGGCGACACCGTGGTGATGACCGGCAGCCGACCGACGAACTCGGGGATCAGCCCGAACTTCATCAGGTCCTCGGGCATCACGTCGCCATAGCTCTCACCGGCGCCCTTGGCAGTGTGCAGCTGCGAGCCGAAGCCCAGACCCTTCTTGCCCGAACGCGACTCGATCAGCTTCTCGAGGCCGGCAAACGCTCCGCCGACGATGAAGAGCACGTTGGTCGTGTCGATCTGGATGAACTCCTGGTGCGGGTGCTTGCGCCCCCCTTGGGGCGGCACCGAGGCGACCGTGCCCTCCAGGATCTTCAGCAGCGCCTGCTGCACGCCCTCGCCGGAGACGTCGCGGGTGATCGACGGGTTCTCGCTCTTGCGGGCGATCTTGTCGATCTCGTCGATGTAGATGATGCCGGTCTCGGCCTTCTTGACGTCATAGTCCGCCGACTGGATCAGCTTGAGCAGGATGTTCTCGACGTCCTCACCGACATAGCCGGCCTCCGTCAGAGCGGTGGCGTCGGCGATGGCGAACGGGACGTTGAGCATCCGGGCCAGGGTCTGGGCCAGATACGTCTTGCCACAGCCGGTCGGCCCGATCAGCAGGATGTTGGACTTGGAGATGTCGACCGTGTCCGCGTCCTTCTTGAGGGTCGACTCACCGGCCTGGATCCGCTTGTAGTGGTTGTAGACCGCCACCGCGAGCGCCCGCTTGGCAGGGTCCTGACCGATCACGAACTGCTCGAGGAACTCGAAGATCTCGCGCGGCTTGGGCAGCTCGTCGAGCCCCAGCTCGGAGGTCTCGGCGAGCTCCTCCTCGATGATCTCGTTGCAGAGGTCGATGCACTCGTCGCAGATGTAGACCCCGGGCCCGGCAATGAGCTTCTTGACCTGCTTCTGACTCTTGCCACAGAAAGAGCACTTCAACAGGTCGCCGCCGTCTCCGATGCGTGCCACGAGGCGATCCTTCCGGTCGGTCCTGCTCAATCCGCTGGCGATGAAGGACATCACCGGCCGTACTTCTGCGCCGACGCTACCCGCTCGGGGAGGCCGACGCTCCTATTGAACGCCGGTGTCGGGCCATCGTCACCGTTGTTCCGCGCAGAGCGGACAAACGGCCACGACGTCAGCGCTCAGGCGTCGACGGAGGCCTTGCGGCTGACCAGCACCTCGTCGATCAATCCGTACTCCTTGGCCTGGTCGGCGGAGAGGATCTTGTCGCGCTCGATGTCCTTCTCGACCTGCTCCACGGTGCGGCCGGTGTGCCGGGCCAGGGTCTCCTCCAGCCAGGTACGCATGCGCAGCACCTCGTTGGCCTGGATCTCCAGGTCGCTGGCCATGCCCCCGAGACCCTCCATCGCCGGCTGGTGGATCAGGATCCGGGCGTTGGGCAGGGCGAAGCGCTTGCCCGGCGCCCCGGCACCCAGCAGCACGGCAGCCGCGGAGGCCGCCTGGCCGATGACGAACGTCTGGATGTCCGGCCGGAGGTACTGCATGGTGTCGTAGATCGCGGTCATCGCGGTGAACGAGCCGCCGGGCGAGTTGATGTACATCAGGATGTCGCGGTCGGGGTCCTGGCTCTCCAGCACCAGCAGCTGGGCGATGACGTCATCGGCGGACGCGTCGTCGACCTGCACGCCGAGGAAGATGATCCGGTCCTCGAAGAGCTTGGTGTAGGGGTCGGTGCGCTTCATCCCATAGGACGTGCGCTCCTCGAACTGGGGAAGGATGTAGCGGCTGGAAGGCGCGGGAACCTGCAGGCCGCCATACGGGCTGTTGATCATTGGTGCTCCAAACTCGTGATGTATGGCGGGTGGTCAGGCGCGGGTGCCCGCGCCACCGGGCGCTTGGCCGGCGTTGGTGTAGACGTGGTCGACGAAGCCGTACTCCAGGGCCTCTTCGGCGGTGAACCAGCGGTCGCGGTCGGAGTCCTTCTCGATCTGGTCGAGGGCCTGGCCGGTGTGCTGAGCGATGAGCCCAGCCATCTGGTTCTTGATGTGCAGCATCTGCTGGGCCTGGATCTTGATGTCCGAGGCCGTGCCGCCGATGCCGCCCGAGGGCTGGTGCATCATCACCCGGGCGTGCGGGGTGGCGTAGCGCTTGCCGGGGGCGCCGGCGCTGAGCAGGAACTGGCCCATGCTCGCGGCCAGGCCCATCGCGACCGTTGCCACGTCGTTGGGAACCCACTGCATGGTGTCGAAGATGGCCATGCCGGCCGTCACCGAGCCACCGGGTGAGTTGATGTAGAGCCAGATGTCCTTGCTCGGGTCCTCGGCCGCCAGGAGCAGCAGCTGGGCGCAGATGGCGTTGGCGTTGTCATCGCGCACCTCGGACCCAAGGAAGATGATCCGCTCCTTGAGCAGGCGGTTGTAGATGTGGTCGTCCAGGCCGGCCATCTGTCCGTTGGCGGCTGCGACGATCTCGTTGCTCTGGCTCACCATGTCTCCATCTGTCTCGCGGGAACGTGGACCTCCCGGCCCTGTCGATGACACTAACGCCCGACCCTGCCGCGGAAGTCCACGAATTGACCGTGTTCGCCGTCAGCGCACAAGCGGTGGAGTACCCGGGCCGGCTCAGGCGTCGTGGGTGACGGCTACGCCCACTGTTCGGTGCGTCACACCGGGCCAGTCGGCGGGCGAGGTCACGCGCCGGCCGTCGACGAACACGCGGATACCGGGCAGGTCGCCGGCCCGCAGCAGCTTGTAGTCCGCGTGGTCGGTCTGCAGGACGGCGGCGTCGACGGCGTCGCCCTTCTGGTAGGCCGTCAGCTTCAGCGCCGCGAGCTCGGCGTCGGAGTAGAGCGGGTCGTGAACCCAGACCTGGGCGCCACGCGACTCCAGAGCGGCGACCGTGGGGAACACCCCCGAGAAGGCGGTCTCCTTGACGCCACCTCGGTATGCCGCGCCGAGGACCACCACGCGCGCGCCCGTCAGGTCGCCGTACGCACCCTCGAGCAGGGCCACCGTGTATTCGGGCATCGCCGCGTTCGCCTCGCGCGCCGAGCGGACGACCGTGGCGCTGGGGTCGTTGTGCAGGTAGAGGCGGGGGTAGATAGGTATGCAGTGCCCGCCCACGGCGATGCCGGGCAGGTGGATATGGCTGTATGGCTGGGAGTTGCTGGCCGCGATGACCTGGTAGATGTCGATGTCGTGGGTGGCCGCGAACATGGCGAACTGGTTGGCCAGGCCGATGTTGACGTCGCGATAGGTGGTCTCGGCCAGCTTGGCCAGCTCGGAGGCCTCTGCGCTGCCGAGGTCCCAGACACCGTTGGCCCTGTCCAGGTCCGGGCGGTCGTCGAAGTCGAGAACGGCCTCGTAGAACGTCGTGGCCAGCTGGGTCCCCGCGGTGGACAGGCCGCCGATCAGCTTGGGGTACTTGCGCAGATCCGCGAAGACCCGTCCCGTGAGCACCCGCTCGGGGCTGAACACCACATGGAAGTCGCTGCCCTGTTTGAGGCCAGAACCCTTCTCCAGCATGGGAGTCCAGCGGTTGCGCGTGGTGCCGACAGGCAGCGTCGTCTCATACGAGATCAGTGTGCCCGGCGTGAGGTTGGCGGCGATGTCGCGCGTGGCGGAGTCCATCCAGCCGAAGTCGGGCTTGCCCTCGGCATCGACGAACAGCGGAACCACCACGACGACGGCGTCAGCACCGGGCACCGCCTTGGCATAGTCGGTGGTCGCCGTCATCAGCCCCGCGGAGACGGCGGCCGCGAGCTTGGTCTGCAGGTCGGTCTCGCCAGGGAACGGCTCGCCCCCGGCGCTGACGGCAGCGACCGTGTCCGCGTTGACGTCAACACCGATGACCTCGTGACCCTTGCTGGCGAACTGGACGGCCAGCGGCAGGCCGATCTTTCCCATGGCAACGACGCAGATCTTCACTAAGCACCAATCCTCTTCGTATGACGGTCAGTCTGTTCCTATGGAGGGCGATAGCCGGTTTCTTGCATCGATCCCACGAGATCTGCTGGCATCGGTGTTGCAAACCGGCTATCCGGCGTCCAACGTCAGGCCCGCGGAAGGTTGATCGTCGTGCCGGTCCTGGCCGACTCAATGACGGCCTCGGCCACGGCGACGGTGGTCATGCCCTGCTCGAGGGTGACGATGTCGGCCTCCTTGCCCAGGACCGCGTCGCGGAACTGCTCGTGCTCGACCCGCAGCGGCTCCGGCTTGGAGATGGCGAAACGCACCACGTCGCCCTCGGAGACGCCACGGAACGCGGCGATGTCGTCCCAGGTCGTCTGCACGAGACCGTTGGCGTAGTAGGTCAGGTCGGCGGTCAGGGTGTTGGCCACGAACGTCCCGCGCTCGCCGGTGATGATCGTCACCCGCTCCTTCAGCGGCGAGAGCCAGTTGACCAGGTGGTTGGTCACGGTGCCGTCGGCCAGCAGTCCCGTGACGGCGACGAGGTCCTCGAACTCGCGGCCGCTCTTGGTGGCTGTGCGCGCGCCGACCGAGACAAACGCCTGCTGGGTCACCCAGGCGGTCAGGTCGATGTCGTGGGTGCCCAGGTCCTTGACCACGCCCACGTCGGCGATCCGGGCCGGGAAGGGGCCCTGCCGCCGGGTGGTGACCTGGTAGACGCCGCCGAGCTCGCCGGCCTCGAGGCGGGCGCGGGCCGACTGCAGCGCCGGGTTGTAGCGCTCGATGTGACCGACCGCCCCGACCAGGCCCTTGGCGGCGAACGCGTCGGTGAGCTTGCGGGCGGACGGGGTGTCCTGGGCCAGCGGCTTCTCGATCATCGCGTGGACACCGGCATCGGCCAGCGCCAGGCCGACCGGCTCGTGGTAGATCGTGGGGACCGCGACCATGCAGTAGTCGAGGCCGACGGCGATCAGCTCCTCGATGCTGCTGAGCACCTGGAGGCCGCCGGCGACGCCGTGCTGGTCACCGCCGGGGTCGGCAACGCCCACGAGGTCGACGCCATCGAGCCCGCCCAGGACCCGGGCGTGGTGACGGCCCATCATGCCCAGCCCGATCAGGCCCGCGCGCAGCTTCGCCATGCTCAGGCACCTGCCTTGGCAAGGATGTTGACCGCGGTCACGATGCGCTCGAGGTCAGCCTGGGACAGCGACGGGTGGACCGGCAGCGACAGGCACTCCTTGGCCGCACGCTCGGTCTCGGGCAGCTCGACGTCGACCTGGAACGGGGTCAGGCGGTGGTTGGGGATGGGGTAGAACATGCCCGAGCCGACGTTGTGCTCCGCCTTGAGCGCTGCCGCCATACCGTCGCGGTCGTGCGGGACCCGGACGGTGTACTGGTGGTAGACGTGGACGGCGCCATCGGCCACCGGAGGCGTGGTGACGCCCTCGAGGTTGGCTGACAGGAACGCGGCGTTGGCCTGGCGGGTGGCCGTCCAGGCGTCGACCTTGGTCAGCTGGACGCGGCCGATCGCGGCGTGGATGTCGGTCATCCGGTTGTTGAGCCCGACGACCTCGTTCTCGTACTGCTTGAGCATCCCTTGGTTGCGGTAGAGACGAATGAGCCGCTCGAGCTCGGTCGTGGCGACCGAGACCATG
>JANOHS010000344.1:0-5022 GCA_031406655.1 Micrococcales bacterium | reverse complement strand
GCGTCGGCATAACCGCGGACGGGCGCGCTGCTGATCAGCGGGGACACGCCCACGACGGGGGCAGCGCTGCCACACAACGCTTCTCGTACCCCTGGCACTCCCAGGATGATGCCGATGGACACCACAGGGTTGCTCGGGGGGAGCAGGATGACGTCGGCGCCCTGGATGGCTTCGAGCAACCCCGTGGTGTCCATCGGCATCATCCTGGGAGTGCCAGGGGTGCGAGAAGCGTTGTGCGGCAGCGCTGCTCCCGTCGTGGGCGTGTCCCCGCTGATCAGCAGCGCGCCCGTCCGCGGTTATGCCGACGCCTGCCTGTCGGCGATCGGGGTCGAGTGCACGACACAGGGGGTGGCGGGCCTGTACGCCGACTTCCTGGACGGGTGGCTGGTCGATGACGCGGACTGGCCTGCAACGGGTTTCGCCGCCCGCCTCGAGGTCCAGGCCCGACCGCTGTGGATGCGCGACCTCGAGACCACCGCTTTGATCGCCGGAGCCGCCCTCGAGCTCGCGGTGAAGCTGCGCGGGACCAAGCCGGTATGACGGCACGCACCTCACCCGTGACGCTCACTCCGCTGCTGGGGTTCCCCGAGGTGCGTCAGGGCGATGACCTGTCCGGCATTGTGTTGAAAGCGTTGCAGCACAATGGGATCGAGCTCATCTCCGGGGATATCCTCGTCGTCTCGAGCAAGGTCGCATCCAAGGCCATGGGACTTCGTGCACCCGCTGCAGCGCGAGAGGACGCCGTGCTGTCCCAGACTGTGCGGGTGGTCGCTGAGCGGATGACCGCGTCGGGCGTCACGCGCATCGTGGAGTCGGCAGCGGGGCCGGTCATGGCGGCTGCCGGCGTCGACGCCTCCAACACCGGCGGCGTCTCGATCGTGCTGATGCTGCCCGGTGACCCCGATGCGGTCGCCGCACATCTCCGCGATGGGGTGGAGTCCGGCTGGGCGACGCTGTCAGGGACCCGCCCGCTTCTGGGCGTCGTCCTCAGCGACACCGCCGGCCGGCCGTGGCGGATCGGCCAGACCGACTTCGCGCTGGGGGCCGCCGGCATCCAGGTGATCGACGACCTGCGCGGCTCCGCCGACGCCGACGGACGGGACCTGGCGGTGACCGTTCGGTGCATCGCCGACGAGATCGCCGCCGCCGCCGACCTGGTCAAGGGCAAAGCGACCGGCGTCCCTGCTGCCCATGTCCGTGGTCTGGGTGAGTACGTCCTGTCCAGGGCCGACCGGCAGGTCGGCCAATCCCCCTCTGGCGCAAGGGATCTGGTCCGGACCGGGCCGACCGATTGGTTCGGGCTGGGGGCCGCAGAGGCCGTTCGAGCCGCCCTTGGGGTGGAGCCGGGGTCCGCGCAGGCGAGTGTGGTCGGCATACCGCCCATGGAGTCTGAAACCCTGGCGAACAAAGCAGATCGGGCCCTGCGGGTTGCCCTGCTGTCGTGCCCTGACGCCTCCGGTCACGTCGAGGGAGACACCGTCCGGCTCGTGGCCGACGACGACTTCGCACTCGGCGTCGCCTCGGCCCGTGCACAGGTGGCGCTGCACGGCGAGGGGCTGACCACGGCCCCCACCCGCGTGGCGACCCCGGCGCTTGGAAACGGTCAGACCTCGACCGACCGGCCGAGCGCCTGGATTGCCTATCGTCAGCAATAGTGGTCCCAACGCGCAGAGCTGTTGGCCACCAACGGAATCGGTCCGAGCAGAGAGCCCGCGCACGGTCCCTAGGTTTGGCACCGAATCTCGCGCACGGTCCCTAGGTTTGGCACCGACCGTCAGGGGTTCAGACACTCGGTGAGACGAATGTGGACACTCACTGACAAAGGCCGAAAACCGTTGCCAGACAGGGTAAAGAACGATTCAAGGTTCGGCTTCCCGTCTGGGCATGTCGGACCGCGGTCATTACCGTCGAAACTGCGACCACACCCTTTTGCGCCGGCGAAACCCACTGATGCCGAGGGAGCTACCACCCACGAACTCGTTGCGTAGGAGGCGGACATGCAAGAGACCTTCGAACCCAAGCCGGCCGTTGCGCCTGGACCTCGTCCAGCGCAACCCGTCATACCAGGCAGGTGATCGGCGGGGTCGCCGTCGAGGTCAACGTCAGCGACGCAACCAGGTCCAGCAAGTCGCCGGACTCTGACCAGAGGAGTTCATGATGCTCGACCCCAACGCCATCGTCTCGACCACGATCCGACTAGATCCGCCGATTGAGGGTGCACCCGAGGAGCAGCTGCGCAGCGCCGCCGGCCTCTCCGTCGAGCTTGAGGGCGAGCGCAGGGTGCGACTCGACGCGGACGACATACGCTCCGCCGGGTTCGCCCGCGTGCTTGACCAGCTGAGCAAGCAGCAGATGCCGGTCTACCTCGAGGTCGATCCCGACACCGATTTCGTCACCCGGCTGCTCATCCCGCACGTCGCCCGGGTGGCCGCCCTCACCTCCGCCGGTGGGACGCTCGACGTCGAGCTGGACCGTTCGCACGCACGCCACACCGTGCGGCCGGATGATCCGGACGCGGCCGAGCTCGAGCGTCGACTCCGCGAGTCGCAGGGTGCGGGCGGGCTGGTCATCCTGACGGAGGACGAGGCGCACCACGTGATCGACGTGCGCGTCTTCACGCCCCCGGCGGACTGGCCGATGCCCCCTTTCCCCCCAATCCCATTTCCTGAACCCACGTTTCCACCGCGCTACCCGTGGCCGCTCAGCCGGATCCCTTGGTTGCTGCAGCGGCTCTGGTATCTCATCCGCTGGCCTTGGTGGTGGTGGTTCCACTGCCTCTCGCCCGCCAAGGCGCAACAGATGTTCACCGCGATGGCCGGCACCACCTGCAACCCGCTCACCGTGCCACCACCATGCATCCCGTTCCTCTATCCCGACGACGGCTGCTGGGCCCGCGCCCACGAGATGTGCCGGCTGATGATCGGCATGGGGCATTCGCCGAGGAAGGTGTGGATCGACCACAGTTCCGGGGTCTTGCTGCACGTGAGCACGAAGAACAACCCGAACTGTTACGTCGAGTGGGGATGGCATGTCGCGCCGACGCTCTGCGTACGCGGACCGAGGTTCTGGCAGACCCAGCGGATGGTGATCGACCCCTCGCTGTTCACCACGCCGGTCTCCTTCGCGACCTGGAAGGGCGTGCAGGGTGACCCGGCAGCGACGTTGACGGACACGGTGGCGGACCAGTTCTGGCACGGTGGTGGCACGGACCCGACGTACTCCGCCTCGAACCAGATCCTCGTCCAGTACCGCCTCGCACTGCTGAACCGCTCGAACCAGCTCGGACCACCGCCGTACGCCAACTGCCCCTGAGGAACGGCCGAACCATCCGACAGCCAGCCGTTGACACGATCGCGACGTCCCTAGGTTTACGGGTCAACTCACCGCACGGTCCCTAGGTTTACGGGTCAACTCACCGCACGGTCCCTAGGTTTACGGGTCAACAGGCCGCACCGTCCCTAGGTTTACAGAAAGTGGTGGGGGAGGTGGGTGCGGAGGGGGAGGCGGTGACCCCTTCGGGGACGGGAGGCACCCGACAGCTCGAGCAGCCGTTGCACCCGATAGCGGTGTCCTGCATAGGGTTCGAGCAGCTCGGCCAGTCCGTCGTCGTCCACCTCGGAGCCGGTGAGGGCCCAGCCGATGTCCCTGGCCACGTGGTAGTCGCCGAAGCTGACCGCGTCGGCGTCACCGAGCGCCGTGTGGCGGACCTCGGCCGCCGTCCAGACCCCGACCCCGGGCACGGCACGCAGGCGACGGTGCGCCTCCTCGGGCGTCAGGTCGACGCACTGCTCGAGCCGTCCGGCGGCGCCGGCGGCCCGAACGGCTGCCGCTGAGCGCGCGCCGTCGACCCCTGCCTTCAGCCACTCCCACGAGGGGATCCGCGCCCAGGCGGTGGCACTGGGGGCGACCCACAGCCCACGGGCGGCGCCCTCCCCGGGCGCGCGCTCGCCATACCGCTGCACGAGGGTGCGATAGGAGCTGAAAGCCTCCCGGCCGGCCACCTTCTGCTCGATGATCGCGGGGATCAGCGCCTCCAGCACCAGCTCGGTCCGCGGCACCCGCCATCCGCTGAACCGCCGTGCGGCCTCGGCGACCAGCGGGTGGTGGGCCACGAAACCGGTGGCGTCGTCCTGCTCGCCGAGCATCGCCGGCAACGACGCGAGCACCCATTCGGCTCCCGGACCCCACCCGGTGGCCTCGATGGTGGGTCCGGCCGGCTGGCGCAGGCGAAGGGTCGAGGGGCCCTGCGGCGTGCGGGTCCCGCGCCAGATCGTGCCGTCGGGATCACGGCGAAACGTCGGGTCGCCCCCACCCCGGCGCAGCCCGCTGATGACGGCGAACACGTCCAGCGGCCGCCCCGGCGTCCAGCTCCGGACCTGCGAGTTCGTCACGGCACCAGTCTGGCGCACCGGGCAGTCAGGAGAGATTCAGCACAAGGACACCTACACTTGACCTTCCCAACCGCCACGCCCGCTCCCCCGATACCCCAAGGAACGCCGTTGCCGAAGAAACAGGTCAGCCAGGACCGCAAGGCCCGCATCGCCGAGCTGCAGCAGCAGGAGAAGGCCCGCGAGAACCGGGTGCGCATCCAGATCATCGCCGGAGCCGCGACGCTCCTGCTGGTGCTCGGCGCGGTGATCGCCTACGCGGTGATCGACGCCGGCAAGTCGCGCCCCGACGTGGCGATAGCGGCCATCGGCGTGCCGGCCGCGGCAGCCTCGTGCGACGTGCCGACCACTGACAAGGCCAGCGGCAACGGCAGCCACGTCAACCCCAGCACCGACCCGAAGGTCAAGTACGACACGGTGCCGCCCTCGTACGGGTCGCACTACGACCAGCCCGCCGTCTCCAAGAACCGAACGTTCTACACCGCTGCCGACCGGCCGCCGATGGAGGTCCTGGTGCACAACCTGGAGCACGGGTACACGGTGCTCTGGTATGACGAGAGCGCGGGCGCTGCCAAGAAGTCCCAGCTCGAGGAGCTCGCCAAGGTCACCAACAAGCTGGACGCGGCCGCGGACA
>JANOHS010000332.1:0-6952 GCA_031406655.1 Micrococcales bacterium | reverse complement strand
AGGTTCGGGCAGGCCGTGCGTGAGGCCGAACGCGCGGGGTGCGACCTCGAGGTCCGGCACCTCGCCAACTCCGCTGCCACGCTGACCAACCCGGGCGCCAGCTTCGACCTGGTCCGGCCCGGGCTCGCTGTCTACGGCCTGTCACCGGTTCCGACGCTTGGTGACCCTGGGTACTTCGGCTTGACTCCGGCGATGACGCTGAGCGCTAATCTGGCTGTCACCAAGGCAGTTCCCGCCGGCCAAGGCCTCAGCTACGGACACCAGTACGTCACCTCTGAGGACACCAGGGTCGGTCTGGTGCCGCTGGGCTACGCCGACGGCATCCCGCGGAACGCCACGAACGTCGGGCCGGTCAGCCTTGGCGGCACCCGGCATACGATCTCTGGTCGGGTCTGCATGGACCAGTTCATCGTCGACCTCGGTCCGCACAGCGAGGCCCGGGCGGGGGACCCCGTGACGCTGTTCGGGGCCGGCCACTCGGGGGAGCCGACCGCGCAGGAGTGGGCTCAGGCAACGGGGACGATCTCCTACGAGATCGTCACCCGCATCGGAGCGAGGGTCCCCCGTACCTACAACGGGGGGCAGGCGTGAGTCGCAGGAGAAACGGTCTCACCGGACTCGGGATCGGACTGGCTGCTGCGGCGGCCGCCGCGGCGACGGGTGTTGCTGTCGATCGTCTGACGCGCGCACGGCAGACGGCCAAGGCGTTGGACTCCGCTGATACATACGACGAACCTGCCAGCGCCGAAGTCATCGTCATGGCCTCCGACGGTGTGCCTCTGCATGTTGAGATCGACGAACCTGAGCAGCGGCCCACGCGACTTCCCAAGGGTGCGACGGCACCAACTGTCGTTTTCTGCCATGGCTACACGCTGAGCCTGCGAAGCTGGGTGTTCCAGCGGCGGGCTCTCAAGGCTGCGGGCTATCGCGTGGTGCTCTGGGACCATCGCGGCCACGGCCGGTCAGGGGCAGGGTCCAAGGAGTCCTACGACGTCGATCAGCTCGGCCTCGACCTGGCGGCCGTCATCCGTGAGGTCGTGCCCGAGGGCCCGATGGTCCTGGTCGGCCACTCGATGGGCGGAATGACGTTGATGGCCCTGGCAGTTCATGAGCCAGAGCTCATCAGACAACGCGTTCTGGGCGTGGCCTTCGTGGCCACCAGCCCGGGCGGCCTCTCCGCGGTCTCCTGGGGCCTGGGCAGCCTTCTGGGCAGGACCGTGCACCGGCTGGGACCGGTTGCGGTCGGGCAGCTGGCCGGACGGCAGGGTCTGGTCAACTCGGTGCTCAAGGCGGGCAGGGATGTCGAGGAGTTCCTGGTCGACCGTTACTCCTTTGCGTCGCCGGTGCCGCTGAGCGTCGTGCGGCTGACCGCCGACATGATCTTCGCGACGCGCATCGAGGTCATCTCCGACTTCATGGAGACATTCGACAAGCATGACAAGCGCGAGGCGCTCGAGCACTTCATCGGCGTGGAGACGTTGGTGCTCAACGGAGTTCAGGATCTGCTCACGCCGCCGAAGCACAGCGAGGAGATCGTCCGGCTGATCCCCGGCGCCGAGCACGTCCTGGTCAACGACGCCGGGCACATCATCATGCTGGAGCACGGTGATGTTGTCAGCGAGCAGCTGATCTCGCTCATCGAGCGTGCCGAACGTGCCGCAGCCGCGCAGATCGACCCGCGCGGCAAGCCGCGAGTGCGCCGGATGATCACCGACCTGGCCAAGAAACGACGGGTGGAGAAGGCCGTTCAGGAAAAGCGCAAGGTTGGCCCCTGAGGACGTTGCCGATGACCCCTGAGACCTCCGCCATCCGCCCCGTGCGTCAGGTGCAACTGCCCACCGTTGAGGACACCCATGCCTGGGGCGTCAGGCTCGGGGCTCTGCTCATGGCGGGGGACGTGGTGGTGCTGACCGGTGACCTTGGTGCGGGCAAGACGACGCTGACGCGGGGCATCGCCGAAGGCCTCGGCGTGCGCGGCCCGATCACCTCACCGACCTACGTCATCGCCCGCGTCCACCCTTCGCTGGTCGAAGGTCCCGACCTCGTCCACGTGGATGCCTACCGGTTGGCAGGGTTGGCCGAGCTCGCCGACCTCGATCTCGAGGCCTCGCTGGAGGAGTCGGTCACTGTGGTCGAGTGGGGTCACGGTGTGGCCGAGCAGCTCAGTGAGGGCTTCCTCGAGGTGACCCTTCGTGGGCATGACACCCGTACCGTTGACCTCGTCGGTCATGGCGCGCGGTGGACCCGTCCGGCAGCCTGCAAGGCTCTCGATGGCCTCGTCTCGTTAGCCTGAACCCGTGCTTCTGCTAGCGATCGACACTGCCACCTCCGCCATCACCGTCGCGCTTCACGACGGGGGGAGCGTGTTGGCCGAGGTCAGCACGCTGGACCCTCGCCGCCACGGGGAGTACGTGGCTCCAGCCATGGTCGAGGTTCTGGCCAGGGCCGGTCGCCCAGCGGCCGATGTCAGCGCCGTGGTGTGCGGCACAGGTCCCGGCCCGTTCACCGGGCTGCGCGTGGGTCTGGTGACGGCCCGAACGTTCGCGTTCGCTCGCGGCATACCGGTGTTCGGGCTGTGCAGCCTGGACGCGATGGCCTACCAGGGGTGGCTGGGGGATGCGGCCGCCCTGGGCCGATCCTGTGTCGTGGCAACCGATGCGCGCCGCAAGGAGGTCTACTGGGCGCGCTACGAAGTCACCGCACAGGGGGTGACGCGCGCGGGGGAGCCGATGGTCGCGAAGGCGGAGGCGATTGCCGACGAGGTGAGGGGTCTGCCCGTGATCGGGCGAGGCGCCATCTTGTACCCCGGGTCGTTCGGCGCGCGGAGCGGCCCCCTGGACGTCAGCGCCGGGGCACTGGCTGACCTGGCGGCGCGAATGCTGGCAGCTGGTGAGGACCTGCCGGACCCCGAACCGATGTATCTGCGTCGCCCGGACGCCATGCCCCGGCCGATGGCCAGGGCGGCTCTGCCATGACGGCGCACACCACGTCCCTGCGTGAGATGACGTGGCGGGACATCCCCGCCCTGGCGGCGCTCGAGCTGGAGCTCTTTGCGGATGACGCGTGGTCGGAGCAGACCTGGTGGGCCGAGCTGGCCGGCCGGCCGCGGCGCAGCTACGTCGTCGGGGAGCGCGGCGCCCGCGTTGTCGGCTACGCGGGCGTCGACCTGGGCGGCGAGGTCGCTGACGTCATGACCATCGCCGTTGCCCCGGCGGCCCAGGGTCAGGGCCTTGGCGCGGTGCTGCTGGACCGGCTCATCGGCGCAGCGCGACGTGCTGGAGCAGGGCACCTGATGTTGGAGGTGCGGGCGGACAACGTTGCGGCGCAACGCCTCTACTCCACTGCAGGCTTTGAGCTGCTGACGGTGCGGCACAGGTACTACCAGCCAGGCGACGTGGACGCCCACATCATGAGGCTGCACCTGGGGGCGCCGACCGAGGACGTGGCGCCAGAGGTGAAGCGGTGAAAGGCGGCCCGCTCGTACTCGGCATCGAGACGTCCTGCGACGAGACCGGTGTCGGGATCGTCCGCGGTCAGAGCCTTCTGGTCGACGCCGTCGCCAGCAGCGTGGAGCTGCACGCGCGCTTCGGTGGTGTGGTGCCCGAGGTGGCCAGTCGCGCACACCTCGAGGCGATGGTCCCGACCATCGAGCGGGCCTGTCGCGAGGCCGGCATACGCCTTGACGATCTCGACGCGATCGCGGTCACGGCTGGCCCGGGGCTGGCTGGCGCCCTTCTGGTGGGGGTGGCGGCGGCCAAGTCGCTGGCCGTGGCCCTGGGCAAGCCGCTCTACGGCATCAACCACCTCGCCGCGCACGTCGCGGTCGACATCGTGGAGCACGGCCCGCTGCCCGAGCCGACGATGGCGCTGCTGGTGTCCGGCGGACATTCGAGCCTGCTGCTGGTCCCTGACGTCACTCATGACGTGCGATCCCTCGGGAGCACGATCGACGACGCGGCGGGCGAGGCCTTCGACAAGGTGGCCAGGGTTCTGGGGCTACCGTTCCCTGGCGGTCCGCAGGTGGATCGGGTTGCCACAGAAGGAAACTCGGCCTTCGTTGTGTTCCCGCGCGGCCTGACCTCGGGCCGTGACATGGATCGGCACCGTTTCGACTTCTCGTTCTCCGGCCTCAAGACCTCCGTGGCCCGCTGGGTCCAGGCGCGCGAGCAGGCGGGTGAGCCGGTGCCGGTTGCCGACGTGGCCGCGAGCTTCCAGGAGGCGGTGGTCGACGTGCTGACGCGCAAGGCGGTCCTTGCCTGCCGGGAGCATGGAGTCGACGACCTGCTCATCGGCGGTGGTGTGGCTGCCAACACCCGGCTGCGTGCCATGGCTCAGGAGCGTTGCGACTCCGCGGGCATCCGACTTCGCGTGCCACGACCTGGTCTGTGCACGGACAACGGCGCCATGGTGGCCGCCCTGGGTGCCCAGATGGTGGCCAGGGGCCGCGTCCCCTCGACCCTTGACCTGCCTGCCGACTCGTCGATGCCGGTGACCCTGGTGCAGGCGTGACCGAGCCGGTTCCGGTCATCCTCGACGTCGACACCGGGGATCGCCAGAGCCTGACGACGACGAGCCTTCCAGTTCGGGTGGAGCTGGCTGGGACGTACTCGCGTGGCAGGACCATCGTCGACCGTCGCGACTGGACGGGAGACCTCGCCCACGACCCTCACGGGATGGCCTCGTCGTCGGTGGAGGTCGCGCTCTCGGTGGACGCTGATCGCTACTCAGAGCTGTGGCTGCAGACCGTCGGCCGGGACGTGCTCTGATGGGACGGGTGGTCGTGGTCGGGTCGCTGAACGTCGACCTCGTGACACGGGTCGAGCGGCACCCCAAGCCGGGTGAGACCGTCCTGGGGACTGGTCTCGAGCGGTTGGCAGGCGGTAAGGGCGCGAACCAGGCAGTGGCAGCCGCCGCCGCCGGTGCTTCTGTGGCGCTGCTCGGCTGCGTCGGATCCGACGAAGCCGGTTCTGCTTACATCGCAAGGCTGCTGGCACTGGGTATTGATGTCCGGGGTGTCCGAGTGCAGCCCCGCTGCCCCTCAGGTCACGCCCTCATCACCGTGGACGAGATGGGCGAGAACTCGATAGTCGTTATCGCCGGCGCCAACGCCGCAGTCGGGCTCGATGACCTCGCGGCGCTGCACTCCGTCGGCCCCGGCGACGTGGTGATGTTGCAGCTGGAAGTCCCGGTGGCGGTGGTCGCCGCAGCGGCGAGGCTGGCGTCGGACAGGGGTGCGCGGGTCATCCTGAACCTGGCTCCGTATGCCGCCTTGCCGCACGACGTCGTCGCGATCGCTGACCCGTTGGTGGTCAACGAGCACGAAGCCCAGATGTTGGCCGACGCCGAGGCCCTGCCGGCATCATTGGTGGTGACGTTCGGCGCGGCAGGCGCGGCGTGGGACGGTGACCAGCTGACGGGGCCGGTGGTCGAGGCGTCCGAGGTGCTGGACACGACTGGCGCCGGCGACGCCTTCTGTGGAGCTCTGGCGGCGGCGCTGTCTGCAGGTGTGGGTCGACATGAGGCGCTGACAGCGGCTCTGGCAGCCGGCGCGGATGCGATTAAACACGTTGGGGCACAACGCGATCCGGTCCTATGAGGTGCATGCACGCTCCCTAGGTTTGCGGGGTGGGGAGCGACACCGTCCCTAGGTTTGTGGGGTCGGGACCGACACGCTCCCTAGGTTTGTGGGTTCGGGTTTTCCCTGCAAACCTAGGGACGGTGCGGTCGGTAAGCCGCCAAACCTAGGGACGGTGCGGTCGGTAAGCCGCCAAACCTAGAGGTTTGGGGTGTGGCAGGATCGCCAGCGTGAATCCGTCGACCGCTCTGGCCACGGTCGTGGTGGACGAGCTGGTCCGCCACGGAGTCCGCGAGGCCGTTCTCTGTCCCGGTTCCCGCTCCGCCCCCTTCGCCTACGCCCTGCAGGACGCGGACCGCGCGGGCCGTATTCGGCTGCACGTGCGTGTCGATGAGCGCTCCGCCGCCTACCTTGCCCTCGGTATGGCCAAGCTCACCCGGGTGCCGGTGCCGGTGTTCACGACGTCGGGAACCGCAGTTGCCAACCTCCACCCAGCCGTGATGGAGGCCAGCCACGCCGACGTGCCTTTGATCATCGTCAGCGCCGACCGCCCGGCAGAGCTGCGCGGGACCGGCGCCAACCAGACCACTGACCAGAGTCACATCTTCGGTGGCGCCGTCCGGATGTTCCACGAGATGGGCGCGCCTGAGAGCCGTGGAGGTCAGAACGCGGTCTGGCGGTCGGTCGTCACGCGGCTGTGCGTCACGGCCCGTGGGGCGAGCGGGCGGGATGCCGGTCCGGTCCATCTCAACGTGCCCCTTCGTGAGCCCCTGGTCCCCGACGTGGCCTCCAACGGGGACTGGCCCGAGTCGCTTGAGGGCCGTGACGACGGTGCCCCGTGGGTCAGCGTCCACCCGTCGAACCTGCGGACCGAGGGCCTGACGTTTACACCGAGAACCCTTGTCCTGCTTGGTGATCTGCCCGATCCAGGCATGGCCGTGGAGGTGGTGGCTCTCGCCCGGATCGCGGGGTGGCCGGTTGTCGCTGAGCCGTTTGGTGCCCATGACCGACGAGATGTGGTCCCGCACGGCCCACTCCTGCTCACCGCCGGTCAGTGGCTGGGGCGGCACCTGCCTGATCGGGTCCTGGTCGCGGGTCGGGTCACGCTCTCCCGCGCGGTGGGCGAGCTCTTGCGCAACCCTGCTGTCTCGGTGGAGATCATGGCAGCCCGGACGAGCTGGCCTGACGCGTCCAACGTCGCCTCGGCCGTCCACCCGTTCGAGGCGGTCGCGGCGTCCCTCGCCAACGGCCGAGCGGCCGACGAGCAGTGGGCGCGAGAGTGGGCAGATGCCGGCGAGCTGGTCGCAAAGGCAGCCGGACCGGTGATCGAGCAGGCATGGCCGAGCGGACTCGCCATCGCGGCCACGGTCCTGGATG
>JANOHS010000331.1:0-5651 GCA_031406655.1 Micrococcales bacterium | reverse complement strand
TCGGGATTATCACTCTCATGGTGAGAGTGCTAACACAATGATTAGCACTCGACCCCCTCGAGTGCAAATGCATGGGCGGTATGGCGGGTGGCGGGTGGCAGGGAAGGCATGCGGGCCGCTTGCCCTGCTCACGGGCTCCCTTGACGGTATGACGGACGCAGGAAAGGGATGCGGGCTGCTTGCCCTGCTCGAGGGCTCCCTTTATGGGCTGCGCAGCCCCCATCCCTTCCCTGCGGGTTCCCGTCACCGCCCGGAAACCGCGGCGGCACCGTTTCGGCCCCGGTCAAGGGCCTCGAACGGACGCCGCGCTTGTGTCCGCTGAGGAAGCTCAGACCTGGATGCCGAGCCGTCGGGCTGAGCGCGCGCGCTGACGGGTCGAGCGAAGACGGCGCAGACGCTTGATCAGCATCGGGTCGGCCTCGAGGGCGAAGCGGTTGTCGATCAGGGCGTTGAGCACCTGGTAGTACCGCGTGGCGCTCATGTCGAAGAGCTCGCGGATGGCCTGTTCCTTGGCGCCGGCGTACTTCCACCACTGGCGCTCGAAGGCGATGATCTCGCGGTCCCGGTCGGTCAGCTCACCCGACGGCGTGATCACGATCTGTAGTGCTGCGTCCATGCGGCCCTCCGGAATCAACTTTGGCGTGCTCGCCCATCGTAGCGCCGCCAAATGACACCGGTGTCATTCCAGCTGGCGACTCGCTCAACTTCCCCGGACACGGTCGACCGGGAAGGCCGGAGCTCAGGCCATCGTGTCCAGGATCGCGGTGATGTCCTCCTCGGAGGTCGTGGGATTGACGATCGCAAAGCGCGCCACCGTCTCGCCGTCGTGCGAGGTCGGAACGACGAAGGCGAGCTCCTCGCGCAACATCTCGTTGCTCCACGCGTAGTAGTCCTCGGCCTCCCAGCCAACCCGGCGGAAGACCAGGACGGACAGGTCCGCCTCACGCAGCGCCTCGAGATAGGGCCGCTGGAGGATCTGGGCCTGGGCGAACCGCGTCACCGCGAGCGTGCGCTCGATCGCGGCCGAATAGGCGGCGGTCCCGTGCGTGGCCAGCGAGAACCACAACGGCAGGCCACGAGCGCGGCGGGTCAGCCCGATCGAGTAGTCGCTGGGGTTCCAGTCCGATGCGTCGGTGAGCACATCGAGATACGAGGCCTTCTGGGTGTGGGCCGTGCGGGCAAGGGCTGGCTCGCGATACAGCAGCGCGCAGCAGTCGAACGGGGCGAACAGCCACTTGTGCGGGTCGACGATGAAGGAGTCGGCGTGCTCGATCCCGTCGAACAGGTGACGCACGGTCGGCGCGGCCAGCCCCGCCCCGCCGTACGCCCCGTCGACGTGGAACCAGATCCCGAGCTCGGCGCAGACCTGCGCCACGGAGTCGAGATCATCGACGATCCCGAAGTTCGTGGTGCCCGCCGTCGCGATCACGGCAAAGAAGGTCTCAGGCCCCTCAGCCACCAGCACCGCACGCAGGCTCTCGCCGCTGAGGCGCTGGTGCTCATCGCCGGGGACCCCCACGAACTCGGCATCCATGACCTCGCACGCCGTTCTGATGGAGGAGTGCGCATCCAGCTGGGCCGCGACCTTGGTGGGTAGCGGCCCCGAGGAACCCGACGCGGTATGCCGTGCCCGCGCGGCCGAGCGCGCTGTCACCAACGCCGACAGGTTGCCGACCGTGCCGCCGGGGACGAACACGCCACCGGCTTCGGGCGGCAGCCCGGCGAGGTCGGCGATCCAGCGCAGGGTGAGGTTCTCGGCATAGACGGCTCCGGCGCCCTCGAGCCAGGATCCGGCATAGATGCCCGAGGCGCCGACCACCAGGTCGAACATCACCGCGGCCTCGGTGGGCGCGCACGGGATGAACGACAGGTAGCGCGGGTGGTCGTTCGACAGACAAGCGGGTGCGAGCACGTCGCCGAACAGCTTCAGGGTGGCCAGCCCACCCATGCCCTCGGCGGTGATGGTGTTGGCGGCGGCGGCCTCGAGCTCCTCCAGCGTCCTGGGCCCGTCCAGCGGCACCGGGTGGAGCCGCATTCGTGTCTCGGCGTAGTTCAGGATCGCCTCGCCCAGGGCTTCGGTGCCTGCGTCGAATCCGTGCATCCGGCGAGTCTATGGCTGGGCTGCACGGTTAGATTGACGCTCATGCCAGCTGCCCGCGCCGTGACCGACCTGGTCCATCCGTCATGGGCGCCGGTACTTGCCCCGATGACCGAACAGGTGAGCGCACTGGGAGAGTTCCTGCGTGCGGAGCAGGAGTCCGGCCGTGGATACCTGCCGGCGGGTGAGCAGGTCCTGCGGGCGTTCGCCCAGCCCTTGGACGCGGTGCGGGTCCTCATCGTCGGCCAGGACCCCTACCCGACCCCTGGCCATGCCGTCGGACTGTCGTTCTCGGTCGCTGCCGAGGTGCACCCGATCCCACGCAGCCTGCAGAACATCTTCCAGGAGCTCGGGACGGATCTGGGGCTGACGCCACCGGGCAACGGAGACCTGTCGCCGTGGGTGGACCGCGGCGTGATGCTGCTCAACCGGGTCCTGACGGTCCGGCCTGGCGCCGCCGGAAGCCACCGCGGCAAAGGTTGGGAAACCGTTACGGCACAGGCGATCTCAGCCCTGGCCATCCGGGGCGGACCCCTCGTGGCCATCCTGTGGGGACGGGACGCGCAGGCCCTCGAACCAGCTCTCGGTCGCGTTCCGTGCCTCAGGAGCGCCCACCCCTCACCTCTGTCGGCACGCGGCGGGTTCTTCGGGTCCCGGCCGTTCAGCCGCGCTAACGAGCTGCTACGCCAGCAGGGCGCCGAACCGATCGACTGGAGCTTGCCGTGAGTGACGCCGTCCCAGCCCGCCGGACCTCCTCCCGAGATCGCGAACCGCGAGCCTTCTCGCGGTATGTGGCGATCGGGGACTCCTTCACCGAGGGCCTGAGCGACGCCCATCCTGAGCGCGCCAACACGTATGTCGGCTGGGCCGACCGCCTCGCCGCGCACCTCGCGCAGGAGGCCGGCCAGGAAGGCCACACCTTCGGCTACGCCAACCTGGCGGTGCGCGGGAGGCTCCTGGCCGACATCGCCGGCCGCCAGGTCGACAACGCCCTTGCCCTGGGGCCGGACCTGGTCAGCATCGTCGGCGGCGGCAACGACATCCTGCGGCCCAAGGCCGACATCGACGCCCTGGCCATCCGCCTCGAGGAAGCGGTCGCGCGGCTCCGGGCAGCCGGGGCCGAGGTCCTGATGGCAACCCCCACGGATCCGCGTGACGCGCCGCTGATCAGGGCAAGTCGGAGCCGGGTCGCCACCTACACCGCGCACATCTGGTCGATCGCCCGCCGCCACGACGCCTCCGTCATGGACCTGTGGGGCATGGGGGCCCTGCGCGACTGGCGGTTGTGGGGACCCGACCGGATCCACCTGACCCCGGAGGGTCATCGGCGCGTGGCTCTGAATGCCTTCACCACGTTGGGATTCACGGCACCGGATGCCTTCTGGGCCGCGCCGATGCCCAAGGCACCCCCGGTCTCCAGGGCCGACGCCGCGCGAGCCAATGCCCAGTGGGCGCGGGAGTATGTCGGACCGTGGGTGCAGCGCCGGCTGCACGGCCGGTCGTCCGGGGACGCCATCTCGGCCAAGCGCCCCACCCTCACCCCGCCCGGGGACTGACGCCGTTCGTCGCTGACCGATGGCGGGTTTGCCTCACCGGTGGCGCTCGATCTCGTGCCATCGATGCAGCAAACCGGCTACCGGCCCAGGCAAGGGAGCCATGGACAAACTTGGCCAGGACGCAGCTGCGGCAATACAGTGATGTTTATGCCGCACTTGCGAATCTCCGAGGCAGCCGAGCTGCTCGGCGTGTCCGACGACACGGTACGACGGATGGCCGAGTCCGGGCGTCTGGACACGGCCAGGGACAGCGCCGGGCGACTGACCGTCAGTGGCCGGGATCTGGCTGCCCTGGCGCGCGAGATCGCCCACCCCGCGCACGTCGGTGCGGTTCATGAGGAGTCCGCCCGCAACCGGATGCGCGGCATCGTGACCCGCGTCGTGAAGGACACCGTGATGGCGCAGGTCGAGATGCAGGCCGGGCCGTTTCGCATCGTCTCGCTGATGTCCCGCGAAGCCGCCGACGAGCTGGGGCTGGACGTGGGTGTCGTGGCCATCGCCTCGATCAAGTCCACCCACGTGGTGATGGGCATCCCGACGTGACATCCCGGCTGCGCCGGCTCGCTTCGGGAGGAACAGCGCTCGCGCTGGTACTCGGTGTCGCCGGGTGCAGCTCCCAGACCGCGAGCTTCACGGACGCGCCAACTGTCACAGCCCTGGTGGTGCTCGCCGCATCGTCCCTGACCGAGCCGCTGACGGCCATCGCCAAGGACTTCGAGGCAAGCCACCCGGGCATAGATGTCCAGCTCAGCTTTGCCGCAAGCTCGACCCTGGTTGCGCAGGTCAACCAAGGGGCCCCGGCAGACCTGATCGCCCTGGCCGGGACGTCCACCCTTGAGTCGCTGGACAAGAGCCTCATCGCCAAGGACGGGATCCGGTCGCTGGCCACCAACACCCTCGAGATCGCCACTCCCCCGGGCAATCCCGGCAACGTCAACGCCATCACCGACCTGTCCGGACCCACGCTCAAGGTCGTCCTCTGTGCGGCAACGGTGCCCTGTGGCAAGGCGGCCGCCAAGGCCTTGGCCGACGCGGGAGTCGTCGCCCATGTGGTGTCCTACGAGACCGATGCCAGGACCACCCTCGCGAAGGTCAAGCTCGGCGAGGCCGACGCCGCGATCGTCTATCGAAGCGACGTGGTCTCGGCCGACGACCAGGTCCGCGGCGTGCCGATCCCTGCGGCGGTCAACCAGACCGTCGACTACCCGGTGATCCGGCTGAGCGACGACCCGACGACGGCCGCGTTCATGACCTATCTGCTGTCCGATCAAGGACGAAAACGCCTGCGCGACAACGGGTTCCTGACACCGTGAGATCCGTCCGCTGGGCTCGCGCAGGCCTCGTCATCCCGGCGTGGGTGGCTATCGCCGTCCTGCTGGTGCCCCTGGCCGCACTCCTGCTCAAGGCGGACTGGTCCGGCATACCCGCCCATCTGGCCAACCCCGCCGTCGTTCCGGCGCTGCGACTCTCTTTGGTGACGACCAGCTCGACCCTTGCGATCTGCATGCTGCTGGGCACCCCGCTGGCCTGGCTGCTGGCCCGCTCGACGCATCGGGCGACGCCGTGGCTGCGAGCGCTGGTGACGGTCCCCCTCGTGCTGCCGCCCGTCGTCGGGGGCGTGGCTCTGTTGATGGCCTACGGGCGCGAAGGTGTTGTGGGCACAGTCCTCTTCGACCTGGCCGGGTGGTCCATACCCTTTACGACGGTGGCCGTCATCTTCGCCGAGGTGTTCGTGGCCATCCCGTTCTATGTGCTTGCCGTGGAGGGGTCGATGCGCGGGCTCGACCCCAGGTATGACGGGCTGGCGGCCACCCTGGGCGCCTCACCGTGGCGCACCTTCCGGACGGTCGTCGTGCCGATGGTGGCACCGGGCATCGCCAGTGGCGCCGCGCTGGCATGGGCCCGGGCGCTGGGAGATTTCGGCGCCACGATCACCTTCGCCGGAAGCTTTCCCGGCCGCACCCAGACCGCGCCCCTCGCCGTGTACTTCGCGCTCG
>JANOHS010000307.1:0-6520 GCA_031406655.1 Micrococcales bacterium | reverse complement strand
CCAGCAGTCGGTGTTCCATGCCCATGTGCACGTGCTCGGGGGCCGGGAGATGACGTGGCCGCCGGGCTGAGACCCACGTAGACTGGGCCCCAACATGACTGATGACTCGCCCAAGCACACCATCGTGCTTCCACCGGAGCTGTCCATGGTGACGCTGCTCGGGCCCAGTGACGAGTTGCTGCGCGCCATGGAGCACTCCTTCCCCCACCTGGACCTGCTGGTGCGCGGGAACGAGTTCCATGTCTCTGGTGCTCCCTCCGAGGTGGCCCTTCTCGAGCGGCTGATCGACGAGCTGCTCGTCGTCCTCGCCGCCGGCCAGCCGCTGAACCGCGATGCGGTCGAGCGTTCGGCCTCGATGCTGCGCGCTCAGACCAAGGAGCGCCCCGCGGACGTGCTCACCATGAACATCCTCTCCAACCGTGGTCGCACCATCCGGCCCAAGACCATGAACCAGAAGCACTACGTGGACGCGATCGACAAGCACACCATCGTGTTCGCGATCGGCCCGGCCGGAACCGGCAAGACCTATCTGGCCGTGGCCAAGGCGGTCGCCGCCCTGCAGAACAAGCAGGTCAGCCGGATCATCCTGACCCGCCCGGCGGTCGAGGCCGGCGAGCGGCTCGGCTTCCTGCCGGGCACGCTCAACGACAAGATCGACCCCTACCTCAGGCCGTTGTACGACGCGTTGCACGACATGGTCGACCCCGAGTCCATCCCGCGGCTGCTGGCTGCGGGCACCATCGAGGTGGCCCCGCTGGGCTACATGCGTGGCCGCACCCTCAGCGACGCCTTCATCATCCTGGACGAGGCGCAGAACACCTCACCCGAGCAGATGAAGATGTTCCTGACGCGGTTGGGCTTCGCTGCCAAGATGGTCGTCACCGGCGATGTCACGCAGATCGACCTGCCCGGAGGAACCCCGTCCGGCCTGAAGGTGGTCCGGGGCATCCTCGATGGCGTGGATGACGTTCACTTCGCCGAGCTGAACTCCCATGATGTGGTGCGGCACCGCCTGGTCGGGGCCATCGTGGAGGCCTACGAGCGCTGGGACCTCGCGACCGGCGTGCCGCCGATCCCGCGTGCCCACCCCGAGGTCAAGGCGGTGAATGTCCGTGAGCATCGACGTCCTTAACGAGAGCGACTTCTCCCTCGACGAGATGGAGCTCGTGGCGTGCGCCAAGTACGTCATGGGGGAGATGAAGGTCCACCCGCAAGCCGACCTGTGTCTCAAGCTTGTCGACGAGCCGGCGATGGAGGTCCTTCATGTCCAGTGGATGGATCTGCCCGGTTCGACCGACGTCATGAGCTTCCCGATGGACGAGCTTCGGCCCGGCCGCGACGGCCAGGAACCGGCCGACGGGGTCCTCGGTGACATCGTGCTGTGCCCGTCGGTGGCCGAGCGCCAGGCCGTCGAGGCCGGTCATGCGACCGAGGAGGAGCTGCTGCTGCTGCTGACCCACGGCATCCTGCACCTCTTGGGCTATGACCATGCCGAACCCGACGCGAAACGCGAGATGTTCGAGCTCCAGCGCACGCTGCTCCTGACCTTCCTTGCCGGTCGCGGCCGCCGCGCCGTCCTCTGACCTCCCGACGGTTACCCCACCTGCCATGGTCACCAAGCTTGTTGTCGCGGCGTTCGCCAGCATTCTGGTCGCGTTCGTAATCGCGGCCGCAGAGGCATCGCTGTCGCGGCTGTCCCGCCACCGCGCCGGCGAGCTCGTCGAGGAGTCCCGGCGTGGGGCGTCGGCGGTGGCCACCATCGTCGCCGACAGCGCGGCCTACCTGTCCGTGGCGGCCTTCGTCCGGGTGGCGGCGGAGGCGGCGGCTGCCGTGCTCATCACGCTGGCCGTGGTCGCCGTTGTCGACGGGTTCTGGCCTGACCTGCTGATCTCCATCGGGGTGATGGCGGTCGTCTCCTTCGTCGTCGTCGGGGTCTCGCCCCGCACGCTGGGCCGCCAGCATGCCGACCGCGTGGCGTTGCTGTCGGCGCCGCTCCTGGTCATGCTCCGCCGGGTGCTCGGCCCGGTGGCCCGCCTTCTGGTGCTCATCGCCAACGCCGTGACCCCTGGCCGGGGCTACCGCGACGGACCGTTCGAGTCGGAGGCGGAGCTGCGCGACCTGGTTGACATGGCGGGGGAGTCCTCGCTGATCGAGGCCGGGGAGCGCGAGATGATCCACTCCGTCTTCGAGCTGGGTGACACCGTCGTGCGTGAGGTCATGGTGCCGCGCACCGACATGGTCACCATGGACCAGGACAAGACGCTGCGTCAGGCGATGTCGTTGTTCCTCCGATCGGGGTTCTCCCGGATCCCGGTGGTCGGGGACGGGCCGGACGATGTCCTGGGACTGCTCTACTTCAAGGACGTGGCCCGCCGCGTCTACGCCGACTCCGCCGCTGCTGCCCTTCCGGCGCATCACCAGATGCGGCCCGCGATGTACATTCCCGAGAGCAAACCGATTGACGACCTGCTCCGCGAGATGCAGAGGGACCAGAACCACTTTGCCGTCGTGATCGACGAATACGGTGGAACCGCAGGCCTGGTCACGATCGAGGACATCCTGGAGGAGATCGTCGGGGAGATTGCCGACGAGTACGACAGGGAGGCTCCCGGGGTCGAGGAGCTCGAGGACGGCTCGACCCGCGTGCCCGCCACGATGCACGTCGATGACCTGGCGGAGCTCTTTGACGTGACCATCGAGGAGGACGAGGTCGACACGGTCGGGGGACTGCTCGGAAAGACCATCGGACTGGTTCCGATCCCGGGCTCACACGGTGAGGTTGCCGGGCTGTCCCTGACGGCGGAGCGCATGGCCGGGCGTCGCCATCGCATCGCCACGGTGATCGTGCAACGCTTGGCCGAGACGAATGGACGCGGCTCGACCCAGGAGGACGCTTCGTGACCAAGGAGTTCCGGGCCGGCTTTGCCTGCCTGGTCGGCCGGCCGAACGCGGGCAAGTCATCACTGACCAACGCCCTGGTCGGCCAGAAGGTCGCCATCATCTCGAGCAAGCCGCAGACCACCCGGCACACGATCCGGGGGATCGCGACCTCCGACACGGCCCAGCTGATCCTGGTCGACACTCCCGGCCTGCACAAGCCTCGAACGCTGCTGGGCCAGCGTCTCAACGACCTGGTCCGCGAGACGCTGCTGGAGGTCGACGCG
Source organism: Micrococcales bacterium (assembly GCA_031406655.1). Taxonomy (GTDB): domain Bacteria; phylum Actinomycetota; class Actinomycetes; order Actinomycetales; family Dermatophilaceae; genus UBA4719. The sequence continues at coordinate 3,356 of JANOHS010000307.1, read as the reverse complement.
ATCGGCTTCTGTCTGCCCGCCGACCAGCGGGTCGGACCCGGCGATGCGTTCATCGCCAGGGAGCTCGCCGAGCTGCAGCTGGCAAGGAGGCGCCCGGTCGTGGCGATCGCGACCAAGATCGACCTGGTCGACAAGCAACGTCTGGCCGAGCACCTTATCGCCATCGACCAGCTCGGCAGCTGGGCGGACATCATCCCGTGCTCGGCGGTGCGTGGCGACCAGGTCAGCGAGGTCGCCTCAGTTCTTTCGTCCCACCTCCCCGTCTCGCCGATGCTCTATCCCGAGGGTGTGCTGACCGACGAGCCCAACATCATCATGATCGCCGAGCTGGTCCGGGAGGCGGCGCTCGAGGGTGTGCGCGACGAGATGCCGCACAGCCTGGCCGTCGTCGTCGAGGAGATGCTTCCGCGCGAGGGCCGGCCCGAGAGCTCCCCGCTGCTCGACGTCCGGGTCAACGTGTTCGTCGAACGGTCCAGCCAGAAGGCCATCATCATCGGCAAGGGCGGATCGCGCCTTCGTGAGGTCGGAACCAACGCCCGCAAGGGGATCGAGGCTCTGGTGGGTCAGCGGGTCTATCTTGACCTCCACGTCAAGGTCGCCAAGGACTGGCAGCGCGATCCCAAGCAGCTCCAGCGACTCGGATTCTGAGCCTGTCCACCATGCGGGACTGGTGCCCAGGTGATGGACGCTGACGCGGTGCACGGCATACGGTGGTCACGTGCGCATCGCGTCTGGAGCCACGCTCCTCCTTCGCTGCCGCGGCGAGGCCCTCTAAGACGGCCGCCCCTCGTCGCGGAGTTTGCGTTGCCGGGCCTCACCGAAAGCAACCAGACGTTAGAGGCGAGAACATGATTGATCCCCAAAAGCCCAGCGGTATGCCGGTCGGCAAGTACCTGCCCTTCGACCGGCAGATCTCGGTGGAGCTTCCCGATCGCACCTGGCCGACCCGGCGGATGGCCAAGGCTCCACGCTGGTGCGCGGTCGACCTGCGCGACGGCAACCAGGCTCTGATCGACCCGATGAGTCCCGACCGCAAGAAGCGGATGTTCGACCTGCTGGTGCGGATGGGCTACAAGGAGATCGAGGTCGGCTTCCCCTCGGCCAGCCAGACCGACTACGACTTCGTGCGAATGCTGATCGAGGGCGGGCACATCCCCGAGGACGTGACCATCCAGGTGCTGACGCAGGCCCGCGACCACCTGATTGAGCGCACCTATGACTCGATCCGCGGGGCCAAGCAGGTCATCATGCACCTCTACAACTCGACTTCTGTGCTGCAACGGCGCGTCGTGTTCGGCCTGGACCAGGACGGCATCGTCGACGTGGCGCTGCAGGCAGCGCGCCTGTGCCGCAAGCTTGAGGAGACCGTCCCGGACACGGCTGTCTACTACGAGTACTCGCCTGAGTCGTTCACCGGCACCGAGCTCGACTTCGCGGCGCGAATCTGCAACGAGGTCGCCGAGGTCCTCGACGCCCGGCCGGACCACAAGATGATCGTGAACCTGCCGGCGACCGTCGAGATGGCGACGCCCAACGTCTACGCCGACTCGATCGAGTGGATGTCGCGTCACCTGACCCGCCGCGAGTCCATCGTGCTGTCGCTGCACCCGCACAACGACCGCGGGACCGGCGTGGCCGCCGCCGAGCTCGGCTTCCTGGCCGGAGCCGACCGGATCGAGGGCTGCCTCTTCGGCAACGGCGAGCGCACCGGCAACGTCTGCCTGGTGACGCTGGGGATGAACCTGTTCACCCAGGGCATCGACCCGCAGATCGACTTCTCGGACCTCGACGAGATCCGGCGCACGGTCGAGCACTGCAACCAGCTGCCGGTCCACGAACGGCACCCCTACGGCGGTGACCTGGTCTTCACGGCCTTCTCCGGATCGCACCAGGACGCGATCAAGAAGGGCTTCGAGTTCATGGAGCGCGACGCCAAGGAGGCCGGCACCTCCGTGGACGACCTGGTCTGGGGCGTGCCGTACCTGCCCATCGACCCGCATGACATCGGCCGGTCCTACGAGGCCGTCGTCCGCGTCAACAGCCAGTCCGGCAAGGGCGGAGTGGCCTACATCCTCAAGAGCGAGCACCAGCTGGACCTCCCGCGGCGGCTCCAGATCGAGTTCAGCGGCGTCGTCCAGAGGCGGACCGACACCATCGGCGGCGAGATCCTGCCGGCGGCTCTGTGGGCGGCCTTCCAGGACGAGTACCTGCCGGTCAGCGCCGCAGATGCCGTAGCATCCAATACCGAGCAATGGGGCCGGTTCTCACTGCTGAGCATGCGTTCGGACTCAACCGTCGACGGTGCCGACACGATCTCGGTGAAGCTGACCGACAACGGCCAGGAGGTCACCCTCGAGGGCAGCGGCAACGGCCCGATCGCGGCCTTCGTGTCGGCGATGACTTCCCTGGACGTCGACGTGCGCGTCCTGGACTACGCCGAGCACGCGCTGTCCTCCGGCGGCGACGCCAGGGCGGCGGCCTATGTGGAGTGCGCGGTCGGCGAGCGGGTGCTGTGGGGGGTCGGTCTCGACGCCAACATCGTGATTGCCTCGCTCAAGGCGGTTGTCTCCGCGGTCAACCGGTTCGAGCGCCAGAAGACCGTCGCAAGCGCAGGTTGAGGCAGCTCGGTCAGCTGATGCCCGTGGCGATGGTCTGATCGAGGCACAGGAGGACCAACGGGTCCCCACCTCGCTCAACCTCGCGCAACGGCGGCCGGTGCCACAGCCAGCAGTCGAGGTCGGCCGCGGCCCCACGCACCGTGGCAGCAGGCGGCTCGTCGGTGTCCGACGCCTGGTCGTCCGACCCGACGGCGAGGTCCTGCTCGTCGTGGGCCACGCCGTCGGGGTCGGTGCCGGTGAACCGGCCAAGGGTGACCAACCAGGACCGGTGGGTGTCGGTGGCCTCGACCCGAACCGTCTGCGTCGGGTCCGGGGTGAACCGACCCCAAGGGGGCAGCCCGGCATACATGACGCTCAGAGCCTCGTCGACACCGTCGGTGCTGAGCTGGACGTCCATCGCGGTACGGTCGAAGGCGGCGAGCTCGGCGTCGACCCGGTGGATCAGTGCCTCGTGCGCCTGTCGGCGGCGGATGAACCCGATGCTCTGCTCCCGGGACCAGGTCCAGGCCGGCGTGCCGGGGGAGGCCGCGCCGAGGTTGTGGTGCAGCTCAGCGCTGGCCCGGTCGAAGAACGCCAACAGACCGTCGCGGTCTCCGGGTCGGCCAGGGTTGTCCAGGGCCTCGACGTCCTCAAACGTGGTGAGCCCTCGACCCGCGACCGTCCCCCAGAACCACTGGACCTCGGCGAGATGCCAGAGCAGGTCGTCGGCGTCCCAGCCTGGGCACGTCGGCACCGGCG
>JANOHS010000253.1:0-11593 GCA_031406655.1 Micrococcales bacterium | reverse complement strand
GCCGGTACCCCCGACAAAACTGAGCAGGACCCGCACCCGACACCCTTCGACGCCGTGGACAACCAAACCACATAATGCGGGCACTCAAGTGACCCAATGTAATGGCGCCAACTGAACAGACTCCTGGGTGGGGCCAACATTCGTGACGACACACCGCCCACCCAGCAGCGAAAACGCCACCCCAGGTGGAGCCAACATTCGTGAAGATCAGTGGCTTAAGTGGGGCCAGATCAGGTGACCACACTCATCCAGGTAAGTAGACCGAACATGGACCGGCTGCCGGGTTGGAGGGGTGGGCATTGGGCACCGCTTCAGGAACGGCGGTTGGTTCTCAGGTCCAGAACGCATCGACCTCTGCTTGCTTGGCGTGGAAAGCCCAGACCTCCTGTACTCGACCCCGGACCACCAGAACTACCTCATAGCTGGTCGAGTCCAGAGTTAGGCCGTTGTGTTTGCCCGTTGCGCGATGGACGGCAACGACATACCTCTCGCTGACGTCGACGTCCACCAGTTCGGTGCGCAGCGTGCCGTGCGACAACGGCCCCAGGAGTGCGAGAAACTCATCTCGGATCTCTGGCCAGCCCATGCGGTCTCCGGAGTAGATGTTGTTACCCGGCTCATGCCACACAGCGTCGTGGGCGAAGCACTGTTCCAGCTGGTCAATGTCGCCTGCCGCTAGCGCGGCGTAGGCACGGCGAACCACGTCGACATCGGGTGTCGGGATCCGGGTCATGCCGCCTCCTATTCATCTCTCGGGTCCGGGGACAAAACGAAGTGTGGACCAGTGATGCCTGCGCAGTCCGCCGATCGGGAAAAGAAGTAGAGATCGGGTGCCGCGGGGGGCAAGATCCCGCGCTGGCAGTGGACGCACCCCGAGCGGCCTCAGAGCAATCCGTGGCGGACTCCAGCCGTCCAGGCGGATCCACGTCACGGCGATGGCGCTCACGGCTCTGGCACCCCGGCGCGTCCAAAGGGGGAGCAGCAACGGCGCTCAGCTGGGCGTTCACCAGACCACGAACCCAACCACGGGCGAGCCTGATGGGAAACAACCAGCCGCGGGCCACGGGTCACTAGGGCAGGCCGGGCCCCGGTCTGCGTCCTTCAAGCCGAGGATCTCTTTGACGGCCCTGACCCCCGACCACTAGGGACAGCACACGGGCTCGGGCTCTTCGGCGTTTGAGGCTGCGCCGCTCGTCGTCGGATAGTCCACCCCAGACTCCCGTGTCCGCACCGGAGTCGATGGCCCATCTCAGACAGGTGTCAACGACCTCGCAGCGGCGGCAGATGGCCTTTGCCTCTTCGATCTGGACAAGCGCAGGTCCGGCGTGGCCGATCGGGAAGAACAGCTCGGGGTCCTCGCCCAGGCACGTCGCGCGGTTTCGCCACGTCATCTTGGATCAGGCTTCTTGGATCGTGGTTTGGGAGAGCTGGTCATATGAGCCAGCTCAGACGCTTGGATCTGCAAGGCAGGGCTCACAGCCGAAACGGTGGATGCTGTCTTTCTCACCTTCTCCTCTTTCATCTGGCAAGCCTGCGAATTCGGCGCATCCACAGACATCAAGCATCAAGGGTTGCGCGGGCACACCCGTCGGCACTAGGGACTTAAGCCCTCCTACGACCCAGAGACTTGCTTCCCCCGGCCTTGGCAGGTCTGGACCACGCGCAGACCGGGCCGAGCGCGAACGCTGGCGGGCGCGGTTGAACGAGCTGGGCTTGGATGACCGGTCACCGATCCCCATACGCAGATTGATCTACGACCGAATCGGGGCAGCGGCTAGCAGCGATCATCTGCCCGCTGATTCTCGCCTTGTGGGAACAGTTCTGGCTTCACCGCCCAGATGCACTCGGTCAGGCGTCTAACCGCAGGACGATCTCCTTGACCGGGTCGCAAGCATGCTGTTCCTCGCCGACAACGACGAAGCCGCACTTGGCAACCACGCGGAGGAAGGACCCAGGGGTCAACCCAGGGACGGGCTTGGTTAGGCGCCTGGTGGGATGTAGTTCACGGTTTGGGTGGCGGCTGCGTCGACTTCCTCAGGGGTCATGAGGACGACTGTGCGGACACTGGTGTGGCCGGTGGAGTTAATCGCCAGTGCCGCGGCGGCGGCTGTCTTGTTGTCCGGGAGTTCGACGGTGGCGTAGACGTCATCCTCACCGAAGGCAAAGTCGAATGTCTCCAGCCGACCGCCGAGCCCTTCGGCCATCTTCTGAATGGCCGCACGGCGGGCGCTACCGCCGGCCGTTACGACGCCCTTGACTCCGCCGCTGGCGTAGCGTGCGATGAACATGTATCGGGCCATCGGAACCTCCTTGGTTCTCGCCTTCGTGGGTACTGGCGAGGTTAGTCTCGAGCCAAAACCGAGCACAACGGTCAGCTGCACGAGATAGCGGCCGTGGCGCCCGGTGGCATCGCAAGTGGCGGACCCGTGTCCTTCGCCGCCCCCACAGCCATCTTCTACAGGGACGGTGGGGAATACCGGATATGACGAGTTGAGGACCCTTCCGCGCCCTTTTCCACTGCCACGTCCTCGAACACGAAGACCACATGCTCATGGCCCAGTTCAAAGTCGGGCTGATATGTGGCCGATGTTGGTCGGTCACACATCTTGACAATGGCGCCGGCACTCTCGGCGCGTGATTCCTTGAACTCAGGCTAGGGCCCCGCCGGATCGCTCCGACGGGGCCTTAGACCAAAGACGGCGGCAAGCGACGGTCGCGTACTCCGTGGGACGTTCGTCATTCGGGGAAGGGCCAGCGGATGTGGTCACTGTTCATCACCGCATCTGGCCGTCCCGGAGCCGGATCCCTCGGACGTTCAGATTCAAGAGCTAGTTGTACTGACCACGGACGTTGGTGACAGGTTCGGCTGGACATGACGAAGACCTCCGAGTGGAGTGGAGCTGTCTAACGGCATCCATCCCGACCTCGGAGGTCTTCATGTCCCACGGTAATGCTTCGCTGACCCCCGCGGGTCGGCTGCGTCTGGCTCGTTGTGTGGTGGACGACGGTTGGCCGCTGAGGCGGGCCGCTGAGCGGTTCGGGGTCTCGCCCACCACGGCCCAACGGTGGGCCGGCCGGTACCGCCGGCAGGGCAAGGCGGGGATGGTTGACCGCTCCAGCCGCCCGTACTGGTGCCCGCACCAGCTGCCGGCTCGGACCGAGCACCGGATCATGGGATTGCGGGTCAGTCGGCGGTGGGGGCCGGCGCGGATCGCTTACCGGCTCGCCCTGACACCCTCGACCGTCGGCAAGGTCCTGGCCCGATACGAGGCCCCCCGGCTGGCGTGGACCGATCCGGCCACCGGTTGCCGGCTGCGAGCCAAACCCAAGGCCTTCCGGTATGAGCACGCCGCCCCGGGGGACCTGGTCCACGTGGACATCAAGAAGCTCGGGCGGATCCCCGACGGCGGCGGTCACCGCTTCCTGGGCCGGGCGGCCGGGATCCGGGTCAAGAAGAGCGCCAAACCGGGAACCGCGTACATCCACCACGCCATGGATGACCACTCCAGGCTGGTCTACTCCGAGATCCTGACCAACGAGCGCAAAGAGACCGCGTCAGCGTTCTGGACCCGCGCCAACGCCTACTTCAACAGCTGCGGGATCACCGTCCTGCGCGTGCTGACCGACAACGGGGCCCCATACAGGTCAAAGCTATTCGGCCAAACACTCGGCCCGATCACCCACAAACGAACCCGCCCCTACCGGCCACAAACCAACGGCAAGGTCGAACGATTCAACCGGACCCTGGGCGAGGAATGGGCCTACGCCCGGCTCTACCTCAGCGAAGCAGAACGCGTAGCCGCCTACCCAGGGTTCATCCACAACTACAATCATCACCGCGGCCACACCGCACTCGGAGGCAAATCACCAGCCGACCGTGTACCTAACCTCCGTGGTCAGTACAGCTAGTCATGAGCTAGTCAGAGGCTGATCGGTCTGTGACATGAGGCGGAATGCGTTGCCGCGTCGCCTTCGCCGACGGGGTTGACCTGGTCCTAGCCGTGGCAAGAGCACCACCGCGAAGCTTCCTGCGTTGGCTCCGTCAGCACCGCCGTGGTCGACGACGACGTGTGTGAGCCGATCGTGCGTGAGAGTGCCGCGCCTGTGTCCATGGCAGGGCCCCAAGAGGTCTGACACAACAGCGCCTGGGCAGGGAGAACGCCTGCAGTCTTGCGCGCACCTTCAGACGGCGGGATTCGACGTTATCCACGCCGACGACCTCACCCGCTTACGACCAGCCCTCAGAGCCCTCGGGCGGGACCGACGCAGCGCTCGGTCAGATGGTCATCAACGGAACCAGCGGTCAGGGGCGACGTCACTGCCGAACCACGAGTTCGGCAGTTCCTTCCCGCACTTGGTGCAGGCGGTGTAGCGAGCGCCGTCTTCGGTGACGTGCCTGCGCCAGTGGTGCCTGAGATGCAACCGGCAGGTGAGGGGAGGGGCTGGGATGGTTTTCATGGTGCTCTCTCCGATCGTTGCAATCGCCGGTTCGGTGAGAGCGGCCCGCAGTGACCAAGCCCGAGTTAGGACTTGGGTGGCGTACCCGAAGTGGTCAGCTCGTGGAAGGACATGCAGCTCTGCGGTGAACTCTTGGCGGTAGCGGTCGCGTTGCGAAGCCGGCAGGGTCCACGCCGCCAGTTCAACCATGTGGCGGGCGACCCACGTCGGCCCTTGGGTGGTCATGGCTGCTCCGTGGCTAGCCTGAGTCGAAGCTGCTGCGCGGTTGGTCGATAGGCGCGGGCGAGGGCTTCGCGGGCGTCCTGAGCACCGGAGTCGGTGAGTTGGTAGTAGCGTCGCGCGGGTCGGCCCTGAAGCCGAGGTTCGATCTGCTCCCATCGCGACTCGACCCAGCCGAGCCGCTCCAACCTGGCCAGGATCGGGTGGACCGTCCCGCTGGGCAGGCCCGCCGCGGCGCCCAGCTGCAGCCCGTAAAGCTCTTGGGTCGGGTCGTCAAGGAGTGCTTGCAGAACTAACTGAGTGGTTATCGTCATCCGCGGTGCCGGCTGCCCCTTCATGGTGGCACTCTACCTAGGGGGTAAGGAGAGTGCAACTAAGGCAGTCTGCGAAATGGCCCATCAGGTCTTGGTGGTTCCGCATGACCACGCGTGGGCGTGCGGTCATCGGCAGGTCGAAGGGTTGCCGGCACAGCTCGGATATGCGGAAGTCCGCACAAGCACCAGGGGGAGTCCCGCAGGCCGAACCAGTTGCGGGCACAGAACCAGGCCTGCCGACATAGCAGGACAAGGTGTTCGTCGTCCCGCGGCGGGATCCTGCCGCGGGACGAGCGCCCCAAACTAGCTGCTGCAGGGACTTCACGAGCGTGCGTCGGAAAGAGGCTGGAGTCCCACGATGCTGTGGACCCGGGCGTCGAACTCCCGCGCTCGACGCCTGTACGAACGCTAGGGATATCGACGGTCAGGCCATGAGGCGACCCTCGGCAGCGGTGATCCCATCTTCCAGTTCGAGCGTCAGGCATCCTGACCCGCGACGTTTGGTGGAGGATCCGCTTCCGGCGACCAGCTAGGCGAGAGCAATGGTCCCTTCGGTATCGGTTGGTCGTTCGTTTGCGACGGCTAGCGAGGGTGGGTGAAGAAGCAGATGATGATGTTGTGATCGCTGCTGGCTGGTTCCTGTCTGGTGCGGCTTGGGACTGCTCTGGCACAGGCCGTGGGGAGCAGACAGCAACAGGTGCGTTGCGCAACGTGGGCCTGTCCGAGCTCGTGAGCCGAGACCTTGCAGACATCAACATCGCGATCAACGGCACCCATCGGGACGAGCGCATCGGCGTGCACGCCCTCCCGAGCGGGTGTTCACCACGGCCACGTGCGCCTGGGGCCGTCTCCTGCTGGTGGACAGCACGTTCGACGAGAACCCCGTCGGCTCTCACCCCTACCTGGTCGTCGAGCTCGACGACCCGCGCAACTGACGCTACGACCGCCCTGCCACAGCCTCGCCGGCGGCCTTTGCGTCGCGCCGCCGTCGCGGTCGTGGCAGGCCTCGGCCTGGCCACCATGGTGTCCTGCGCGCCGGAGGCCGACCCCACGACCTCCAGTCCCACTACCACCGGGAGCGGCCAGATGCCCTCATCCAGCGCCCCAAGCAGGAGCCGCGAGGCCACCTCGGCGCCCGGCTCGTTGGACGACCAGCTGGTCGCCGCGGCCTGGGCCGATGACATCCCGACCGCCAGGCGGCTCATCGAGGGTGGGGCCGACGTTAACCATCTCAGCCCCACCACGGAGAGCGCGTTCCACATCGCCGCGAGTGAGGGGCGTCTCGAGCTTCTCGAGCTGACTCTGGCGCATGGCGCCGACGTCGCCAGCCTTGACAGCTACCGCGGCACCGCGTTGATCCGCGCCGCTGAGCGCGGTCACGCGCTTCTTGTCGGCCGGCTCCTGAGGACTCCGATCAAGGTCAACCACGTCAACCGGCTCAAATACACCGCGCTGCACGAGGCAGTCATCCTGGGCAAGTCCACCGCCGCGTATGCCGACACGGTCCGACTCCTCGTCGCGCACGGCGCGGACGTGAACCTGCCCGCGGGAGAGGGCGGCTGGGCCCCACTGGACGCCGCGCGCGACCGCGCATACGCACCTGTGATCGCCACCCTGGAGGCAGCGCTGGCAGCGAAAGCCGCAGCCGCGCCTACAGTTTCGGCTGCGTTGCTGGCGGCGGCGACCGCCGGTGACCCGGACGCGGCAGCGATCGCCCTGCGACAAGGAGCCGACCTGGAGACCAGGGACCGTAACGGCCGGACCCCGCTGATCCTGGCGGCGACCCACGACCGGGTCGACGTGGCCCGGCTGCTCGTGGCGCTGGGCGCTGACCCCGACACCCAGGACGCCCAACAGGACTCGGCATGGCTGGTGACCGGCGTGACCGGCAGCGTCGCGATGCTCGAGGCGCTGCTGCCGGCCAACCCCGACCTGACGCTGGTCAACCGTTTCGGCGGGGTGTCGCTGATCCCGGCCAGCGAACGCGGCCACGTCGAGTACGTCCGCAGGGTGGTGCAGACCGACATCAACGTCAACCACGTCAACAACCTGGGCTGGACCGCGCTCCTGGAGGCGGTCATCCTCGGCGACGGCTCGGCGCCCTACCAGCAGATCGTGCAGATCCTGCTGGGAGCCGGGGCCCAGGCCGACCTCGCCGACCGCGACGGCGTCACCGCGCTGCAGCACGCCCGCAGGAGCGGTCAGACCAAGGTCGCCCAACTACTCGAGCGTCGATGAGCCGCCCAGCACGACTCCCAGCCGCCTCACGTAGCCGCACCAGCCCGCGGACGAACTCCAGCCGTGTCAAAACGGATCCGTCCAGGGCACCAGGACACGCTCATGACGCCAGTGGCAAGCGAGTCCAAACGGCGTTCGTCGCGACGGTCATCAAGCCACCGTTCGACCGATGGTCGGTTTCCGGTGGGATGCGCCGCCGGCACGGCTCCGCCTGCACTGCAGCTAGGGGGCTCGGATCCCGTCCGGATTGACGACCCACCAGAGCCCCCCGTGGGTCGAGACGTTGTGGCACTTCACTTCGCCAGGACCCTCGTGCGCGTAGAAGTAGAGCGGATGCCCCTTGTAGGTGACCTGGGTCGTGCCGTCCCGCCGCTTCGTCGTCCCCAGCAGCGCTGCGTCGACCTCGCCGCTGGCGGTCGGCAGTCCGTCGGTCAGCACGGGTGGCCACGCTTCAGCGCAGTCGTCGTAACACTCCGGCCTGCTGCTCTCCTCACTCTCCCAGATGTAGATGGCCTGCTTGTTGGCATCGAAGAGCATCGGGCCGAAGTCGCTCGCGGCGGTCGTGATCGTGGTGCCCGGCTCGGGCGCGCTGGACGGCTGACTCGGCGGGGGTTGCGGGCTCTCCGGTGTCGTGGTGCTCGCACTCGGAGGCGGGGTAGAGCCCGAGGCGTCGCTCGAGGTGCTGCTTGCGCAAGACGACGCGACGAGTGCGAGGACCAACGCAGCCGCCGCTCGCAGTCCGGGTCTGGTCATGCTGTGCTCCTATCGGCAGGCGCTCCCGGCCAGGTCTTCGGAGTTGGTGATGGTCAGGCAGTGGGGAACTTCGGTTTCCAATCATCTCAGCCTTGTCGAAAACGGGCGGGCGCAAGGCGGCGAGTACGCCGGGCACCAACCGAAGAGCAGGTGCTCGATCACGAAGGTGCCCCAACCGGCCATCTCGGCCATGTTCCTGAACGGGTGGCCGCTGTCGAAATGGGCGTCGGCGATCGCTGAGGTCTGAGCCTGTTTCGGCTCGTCCCTTACCGAACCGAGGCGCGCCAATAGGCGATCGTATTCTGTCGACCGTCCACCGTCCCGATTGCGGAAGGCGAGTTCAGTCGGTCATCGTCAAATGGTGTTTTCCTGACCTGCCATCGTCGCCTCCTCGCCTCCTCGGCTGCACCGCTGGCGTTCCTCATTCGACCTGCAAGGGCGGGCATCAGCGGGAGACCTTGGGTGCATTCTCGGGACCGGGCAAACCACCCGGCGAAGTCGCGCTGCGGCAGGATCTAACCAAGTTCCTAATCCGGACTCGATCCGGCCGGACACCAGCCCTGCTCGCCCTTGCCCGAGTTGTACCCCCGATGGTCCTGGGCGACCTTCTCGGCGTTGGCTCCGTACCGCCGAACGATGGCGCGGTTATGCCGACGGCGCCAGGGCCACCTACGCCTCAATTGGTCACTCCTGAGGCGGCGGTCGAGTCCTAGAAGCAGAAGTATTCCCGCGGTGCGACACACTTGGGCGGGTGCCGGACAGGTAGGGGATATGACCACACTTCAGAGCCAGCGCGAGGAGCGGTTCAGGGCGCTCTTCGCTGACGCGTACGGGGATGTCATCCGGTTCGCGCAACGGCGTGTCCATCCGACCCACGCCGAGGATGTCGTGGCGGAGGCCTTCCTGGTGGCGTGGCGGCGCCTCGACGACGCCCCGAGCAGCCAAGGCGACCTAAGAGCGTGGTTGTTCGGCATCACCCGAAACTGTCTGCTGAACGCGCGACGTGGCCAAGACCGGCGAGGGGCGCTGGCGGTGCGGCTCGCGGAGGTTGCGACCTCTCAGGCCCTGGATGGCGGCCCCGACCCGGACCTGATCTCCCGGCGCATCGACCTGGCCAGCGCCTGGAGGCGCTTGAGTGTTGGCGAGCAGGAGGTGCTCGCCTTGACCGTCTTCGACGACCTGACCTCGCCGCAGGCGGCGCGTGTCATCGGGATCAGCTCAGCGGCATATCGCCTCCGATTGATGCGCGCTCGACGCGAGCTGCGCCGCCACCTCGACCACGCGGACTCAGCGTTCGCCTTCGACCCTGCGATTCAGGAGAGTGCATCATGAGAATGCCAACCGACCTCGACCTGCTTTCCCTCGACGCCGCCGACGCCGCCCTTGACCCCAGTCAGCGGTTGCGGGCAGATGCCATGCTCGAGCGCATCATCGCCGCCCCAGTGACCCCGGAGTACGCCCCTGTAGTTGCCCGGAGGCAGCCGCGCTTCTCTCGGAAATTGATCTGGGTTCCGGTCGTTGCGGTGGCGGTTGCGGTCGGCAGCATCGTTATCCCGCCGGGACGCGGCGGCGGCTCGGCCACGGCATACGCCTCCTGGACATCGACCCCGTCGGCGGTCGCAGCCCGCGACCTGGAAGCTGTGACTCAAGCATGTCGCGACCAAGCCGCTGAACTGGCAGACCACGGTCCGAGGATTGACGCGGCCACCATCCCGGTAGCCATCGCCGAACGCCGTGGCGACTTCGTAGCCGTCCTCTTACAACTGGACAACCCGGATTACTCCGTGTCCTGTGTTGCCACGAACAGGCCCGGGTCGAGCGACGTCGACGACCTCTCCGTTGCTGCCGGCGGCAGCGACGGCCGGGCACCGATCCCTCCGGCAGGTCGGATCACCCCGGGCGGGGTCTCCCAGTTCGGCCTCCAGCCGCCAGCATCCTTCACGAACGGCGCGGCCGGCGCAGGCGTGGTTGGCGTGACGATCCACGCGGGCCCACAAGTCATCACCGCCACCGTGAAGAACGGACGCTATGTCGCATGGTGGCCGGGCAAAGCATTCGCCGACGGACCCCAAGAGCCCAGCGGGCAAGGCGGCCCCGCAGTCATCCTCACCTACGACGTGACCCTCAGCGACGGGACGATCAAGACCAACGTGAGCCCTGCTCTACGCTGATCGAGACGGTGGATGGTCAACATCACGTCCGTCGCCAAGAGCGTTGCTATCACAAATATTGTCAGGCGGTGTCTCGCGTGGCCTCGAACTTCAACAGCTTCACGTCCGGCCGAATGCTTGCCCGGCGGATCTTGCTCTCGAGCAGGTCGAAGTTGAACCGAGGTCTGTCCCGGTTGCCGAACACGCCCACGTAGGCGGCGGGCAGTTTCCGATCCGGGTACTGCGCTTCCGCAGCGTCGAGGATTGCTGACAGCTTGCGGAAGTCGCGCACCACCTCGGCGTAGTCGAGTCCCCCCAGCTGGGTGGCAGAGACCTTGAGTTCGGTGATGACCGAGAAGTCAGCCAGGCGTGCGAGCCCGGACCTCGGATTCGGGGTGCCGTCCGGAAGGTTCTTCTGCGCCAGGGCTGCGCGGCGCGGCAGGTTGACCACGGGCTCGCGGAGGATGAGCAGGTCGACCATGAGGTTGTGGCCCGTGAAGTACTGGACGGCGACCGGGCCAAGATGACGTGCGCCGAAGTCAACCTCGCGTACCACCCGTAGTAGGTCGAGGCGCTCGATGACGAAGTGGGCAAGCCAAGCCTGGTAGGTCGCCTCTGGAGCGACGGTCGTCGCGCATGCCCGCGTGAAGTCGTCCCAGGCAGCCTCGAACATCGCCGCGTGTGCAGATCGGACGGGGTCTACGCCGCCGATTGTGTGGCTCATTCTGGAGGCGGGGATCGGATAGTCCTGATGCAGTGGCACCTGCGGCGACATACGGCGGACGCTACCAGCCGTGAAGCGGCTGACAGGACTTGCGTCGCACGCCCGCATCCCGATCGTCCTACGGATGCCGAGCCTGGCCTAGTGCGTCCGGTCGTCGTTCGCTCTGTGGAATGAGAAGCCCCTGGCCGCGGCCCCACCAACGAGACCAACGGGCATGGCCTGTGCGAGTCCTGCATCCACGCCAAACAAGCGGCCGGCTGGCACTCCCGGATCCGACCAGGACGACGACACGAGATGGAGACCACCACCCCTAACGGCCACACCTACCGATCCCGAGCCCCCGCAACCTGGCCAGCAGCACCTCCACTGGCCACGACAGGCTCGACCTCGTGTTCGGCGCCATCCTCCGGTTCGCCGCCTGAGCGACGCAGGTGTCGGCGGCCGCGGCTAGCGTCGGAGCCATGGCAACCCTGCTGCCCGAGCTGCTCGTGACCGACCCGGCCGCGCTGCGGGCGTGGCTCGAAGAGCACCACGCGACGTCGCCCGGCGTGCGGCTGGTGCTGACCAAGAAGGGCGGCTCGGACACGACGATCACATGGGCGAGCGCGGTCGAGGAGCTGCTCTGCTTCGGCTGGATCGACGGCCAGGCCGGCAAGCGCGACGAGGACAGCTACACCGTGCGCATCACCCCGCGCCGCCCCAAGGGCAGCTGGTCCCAGCGAAACGTTGCGCTCGTG
>JANOHS010000170.1:0-2640 GCA_031406655.1 Micrococcales bacterium | reverse complement strand
GCGAGCATGTCCGAGCGTCGGACCGACCGCTTCCTGGACGTCTCGCGCAACCACGGTCTGAACGCGTTCCTGGCCGACGACCCAGGCGTTGACTCGGGGCACATGATCGCCCAGTACACAGCGGCCGCAATCGTTTCCGAGATGAAACGGCTCGCGGCTCCCTCCAGTGTCGACTCCATCCCGAGCTCGGCGATGCAGGAGGACCACGTGTCGATGGGATGGTCCGGAGCTCGCAAGCTGCGTCGATCCGTCGACGGCCTCACCCGCGTGCTGGCCGTCGAGCTGCTGACGGCCGCACGGGGCATACAGCTGCGGGCTCCTCTGCAGCCGTCGGCCGCCACCGGGGCCGTGATCGACGCCCTGCGCGAGACCACGGCAGGCCCGGGCGTCGACCGGTTCCTCGCCCCCGAGATCGAGGCCGCTGTCCAGCTCGTCGCCACCGGCGGGGCTCTGCGCGCCGTCGAGTCCGTCACCGGACCACTGAACTGAACCCATCGCGATACAACCCTGGAAGTTGGCGATGACTGAGACCTTTCGGTCGGTATGGCGACCCAAACCTCACAGTCATCGCCAACGAGAAGCCCTGAGTTTTTGAATCTGTTCGCTGAACTGAAGGAGATTCGACATGGAAGGCGCCCGTCCCGTCCGCGCACCTCGCGGTACGAAGCTGACCGCCAGGTCGTGGACCACCGAGGCCCCGCTGCGGATGCTCATGAACAACCTCGACCCCGAGAACGCCGAGCGCCCCGACGACCTGGTCGTATACGGCGGCACGGGCAAGGCCGCCCGCGACTGGAAGTCCTTCGACGCGATGGTTCGCACCCTGACCACGCTGGAGAAGGACGAGACGATGCTGGTCCAGTCCGGTCGTCCGGTCGGCGTGATGCGCACCCATGAGTGGGCGCCGCGGGTGATCATCGCCAACAGCAACCTCGTCGGTGACTGGGCGAACTGGCCGGAGTTTCGCCGCCTCGAGCACCTGGGCCTGACCATGTATGGCCAGATGACGGCCGGTTCGTGGATCTACATCGGTACCCAGGGCATCCTGCAGGGCACCTATGAGACCTTCGCCGCCGTGGCCGCGAAACGCTTCAACGGCAGCCTTGCCGGGACGCTCACCCTCACCGGCGGCGCCGGTGGCATGGGTGGCGCCCAGCCCTTGGCAGTGACGATGAACGAGGGCGTCTGCCTGCTCGTGGACGTCGACGGGACACATCTGCAACGCCAGGTGGATCACCGTTATCTGGACCGGGTCTCGGCCGACCTTGACGACGCGGTCGCCCAGTGCCTGGCCGCCAAACGGGACCGCAAGGCTCTCTCGGTCGGCCTGGTCGGCAACTGCGCCACCGTCCTTCCCGAGCTCCTGCGTCGGGGGGTGGAGATCGACATCGTCACCGACCAGACCAGTGCGCACGACCCCCTGTCCTACCTCCCCGAGGGCATCGACGTGGCCGACTGGCACGACTACGCGGAGAAGAAGCCCGAGGAGTTCACCGACCGGGCCCGGTCGTCGATGGCCAAGCACGTCCAGGCCATGGTCGAGTACCAGGATGGCGGCGCGGAGGTCTTCGACTACGGCAACTCCATCCGTGCCGAGGCCCAGCTAGGAGGCTACGAAAGGGCTTTCGAGTTCCCGGGCTTCGTTCCTGCCTACATCCGTCCGCTGTTCTGCGAAGGCAAGGGCCCCTTCCGCTGGGCGGCGCTGTCGGGCAACCCGGCTGACATCCACAAGACGGACAAGGCCGTGATGGACCTGTTCCCGGACAACGACCGCCTCCAGAAGTGGATGCGCGCCGCCGGCGAGAAGGTGGCCTTCCAGGGTCTGCCCGCCCGGATCTGCTGGCTGGGCTACGGCGAGCGTGACGTCGCCGGCCTGAGGTTCAACGAGATGGTCGCCTCGGGTGAGCTCGACGCGCCGATCGTCATTGGGCGTGACCACCTCGATGCCGGCTCGGTGGCCTCGCCCTACCGCGAGACCGAGTCCATGGTCGACGGCTCCGACGCCATCGCCGACTGGCCGCTGCTCAACGCGCTGGTCAACACGGCCTCTGGCGCGACATGGGTCTCGATCCACCACGGCGGCGGCGTCGGCATCGGCCGTTCGATCCACGCCGGCCAGGTCTCGTTGGCTGATGGCACGGCACTGGCTGCCGAGAAGCTGGCCCGCGTCCTGACCAATGACCCCGGGATGGGTGTCATCCGCCACGTGGACGCGGGCTACGACATCGCCAGCCGGGTGGCCGCAGAGCGCGGGGTCAGGATCCCGATGAGCGAGGGTCTGTGACATCGGCAACCTGAGCCGACAGGGCCCGTATGACGTCACTGCCGTTCGCGTTCAGGGCGACACCATGTGCGCCCCCACCAAGCGAGATAGGCCGTCCCACAACGGTTTCGTCGGCGATGACCGGCCAGGCACTGCTCGACCCGAACGGCGTGATGGTGCCGCGCTCGTACCCGGTGGCGTCCTTCGCGGCTTGGGCGTCGGGCATCGACACACGCCTGACGCCAAGCAACCCGCGCAGCTTGGGCCACGAGATCTCGCGGTCGCCCGGCACGAGGACGAAGAGGAAGTCGCCCTCGGCCCGGCGCACCACGAGCGTCTTGACGATGTCCCGCGGCTCGATCCCTCGCGCCGCGGCA
>JANOHS010000233.1:0-5195 GCA_031406655.1 Micrococcales bacterium | reverse complement strand
TCGTGGCTGTCGGCAGCGTGCAGCGCAGGCGACTGCTCCGACATCGTGACCATGGGCTCAGCGCAGCTCGTTGATGCGGACGTGGTTGCCCGCGGGATCGCGGAAGGCGCAGTCGCGAACGCCGTACGGCTGGTCGGTCGGCTCCTGGACGACTTCGGCGCCGCTGGCCTGCAGCCGCTCGAAGGTGCCGTCGAGGTCGGCGGTGGCAAGGATGATGGTGGCGTAGCTGCCCTTGGCCATCATCTCGACGATGGTGCGGCGCTCGTCGTCGGTGATGCCGGGGTCGGCGGCCGGCGGCGCCAGGACGATGGACGTGTCCGGCTGGTCCGCGGGGCCGACCGTGATCCAGCGCATCCCGTCGTATCCGACGTCGTTGCGGACCTCGAAGCCGAGGGTGTCGCGATAGAAGACCAGGGACGCGTCCGGGTCGTTGTGCGGGAGGAACGTTGAGTGGATGGTGATGTCCATGGCCGTCACACTAGCTTCGGCTTGCCGACCGGTGCTTCTCGATTCCTGACCGGTCTGGTCACCTTTTTCGCGACGCACGACGGCATCTCAGCTGCCGACGCGCGGGCGCTCTGGCGCCGGTAGGTGCTGGGCGGTATCCCGATCAGCTCGGTGAAGCGAGTGCTGAAGGTGCCCAGAGACGAGCAGCCGACCGCGAAGCAGACGTCGGTGACGCTGAGGTCGCCACGACGCAGTAACGCAGTCGCGCGCTCGATCCGGCGCGTCATCAGGTAGCCGTAGGGTGAATCGCCGTAGGCGAGCCGGAACTCGCGGCTGAGGTGTCCGGCCGACATGTGCACGCCGCGGGCGAGCGCCTCGACGTCCAGCGGCTGCGCATACTCCCGGTCGATCCTGTCGCGGACCCGGCGCAGCTGCGCGAGGTGACGGAGGCGCTCTGGGGTCACGACCTCCTCGGGCGTCGAGCGGTTGGGTCCCACGTCCGCATCCTCCCCAGCCGGTTCCCTACCCGTCAACTCTCGTGCCTGCCGGCGTGCTGAGGACGCTAGCGGCGTCGCAGGCGACCCACGATTCGCGCCCGTCTCGCCGACATGCGCGCCCAGACCAGCTGCTGAAGGGCAAGGGTGGCCCACCCGGCGATCGCCATTCCGGACAGGTTGATCAGCAGCTGCAGGGTGCTGCCCCAGATCTCGTCGCCGACGCCGAACGCGATGCCCAGCGCGACATTTCCCGCTGCGGGGACGGTGGTGACGGAGATGAAGACTCCTGACAGGCCCCCGGTCCTCGCCGAGGTCAGCGAAAGGACTCCGGCGGCGGCTGCGATGACCGCCACGATGAACGACCATTTGTCCGGGAAGTAGATGAAGTCGGTCCCCGGCCTTGGCCCCATCACGTCTTCGAGGGTGATCCAGCCCAGCCCCTTCGCGGCCAGGACCAGGACCGTGGTGGACACGATGGCGATCACGAAGCCCCCCACAAGGGTGCGGCCCGCGATCCTGAGCAGGGCGGTCCGGCGTCGGACCAGCGCGACCCCCAGCGCGGCGACTGCCCCGAACTCGGGTCCCAGCACCATCGCGCCGATCACGAGGATCTGGGAGTCGAGCACGATCGCGATGGCCGCGATCAAGGTGGCCAGTGTCATGAAGCTGGCATAGGTCCAGTTCAGCTCGGAGTCCTCATAGGCGCGTTGGGTGACCTCGGCCCACACCACCGAGTCCGCGGCGCTGCCCGGGGTTCTGCGCTCCGCCTCGTAACCGTCCCTGGAGAGCCAGGTGCGGACCTGCTCGATGTGGAGCGAGCCCCCTTGGTGGATACCGAGCTCACGCAGCCCGTCGATGACATCGTTGGCGGCCTCCCGCGCGACGTCGGCGCTGACAAGGTCGCCGACCGGCTGCAGCGAGGCGCCGCGTACCACCGCGAGGCTGCTCACGCCGGGGTCCGCCCGCAGGAGGCGCAGGATGTCGTCGGTCTGCTCTTGAGGAGAGGAGATGCGCACGTTCAGCATGGCGACAGTCTCTCTCAGACTTCTCCCAGAGAGGTCGACCAGCATTGTTGGCAGGAGCTGAGCCGGACGGACTAGTTCGTTCGGGCGGAGTGAGTGCAGTCACCTGCACGGGCGGACCTTTGGCCCTAGATTTTCTTAAGGTCATGGATTGAGGGTGTAAGGGCGCCCGTGGGCGCCAGAGAGGTGTTGGCGACAGATGGTGGGCAAGACCCGTGTACACGGACCGGGCCGGTGGGTCTGGCATCTCATGCTCGTAGCGAGCACGGTGCTGGCTCTGGTGGCAGGTGTTCTTGTCATGCCCGCCGGACCGGCGAGCGCAAACCCTGCACCCACACCTTCTGTCGCCAGCGCGGAGCCCCGACCCGCCACGCTGAGGCCCGACGCGCATGCCCTGACGGCACGTGAGCTCGCTGACCAGGTCAAGGCAGCCGACACGCTTCGCGCCGAGCTGAACAAGTCGAGTGCTGAGGTGGCGGCGACAAACGCACGCCTTGAACGCATAGCCGCGGAGGCCAACGCTCTGCTCGCGAGACTGTCGGCGGCCAGAGTCGCCCAGGCCGCGGCCGAGAAGGAGGCCGCAGCCCAACGCGCCCGTCTGGTCCAGCTCGGCCTTGAGGTCCAGGAAGCCCTGGACGCCCTGGGGCGGCTGGCCAGCGACGCCTACATCCGGGGCGGTGGTCCCCTTGGTGACCTCACCGCGATCTTTGAGGCGCTGACCTCACCCTCGGCAAGCCAGAACACCGACTCGCTGGCCACGGTCCACTACCTGGTCGATGGGCGTGCACGGCTCTTCGAGCGGCTGCAGTCCCTTCGCTCCGAACAGGTCACGACCACCGCGAGCGCCGAGACAGCCCGCATCCAGGCGGTGAACGCAGCCAAAACGGTGGCCGAGGCGAAGGCGAAGCTGGACGTCGTCATCGCCGAGCAGCGCGCCGCCCTTGCGGGGTTCAGAGCCGCCCAGGCCTCCCAGGTCGGCAGGGCGGCCGGGGTGAGGGGCGTCCTGCTGCGGTCCGAGGACCCCTTTGCCGCAGCTGCCGACCGACGACTCGCTGAGGCGCTCGAGGGGCAGGACTACAAGCTCCTGACGGACAACAGCTCCAGCTGCGGCAAGGACGACCCGGCGAACTACATAAACGGTTACCTGCCGGCCAGTGCCCTGTGCCCGCTGTTCGCGGCGCCGGGCCAAAGTCTGCGCCGGGACGCCGCCATGGCGTTCAACGCCATGAGCAACGACTACCAGAAGGAGACGGGCTCGGCGCTGTGCGTGGCCGACGGATACCGCTCCTACCCCGAGCAGGTCGCGATCAAGCTGGAACGAACCGGACTGGCCGCCACCCCTGGCACCAGCCAGCATGGCCTCGGACGCGCCGTGGACCTCTGCGGAGGTGTCCAGAGCTTCGGGCACCCCGCGCACCTGTGGATGCAGCGCAACGCCCCTCTCTATGGATGGTTCCACCCCGCATGGGCTGAGCCCACAGGTGCGCTGCCCGAGCCGTGGCACTGGGAGTTCGCCAGCTGACCTGGCCCCGATATCTGCAGAGATCGGTTCCGCGTGTGTCAGGCTGCGCCCATGACGAGCGCCGTCGACTCCACAGTCGGCTCCAGACCTGCCAGGGACACTGCTCACCAGAAGGCCTGGTACTGGTACGACTGGGCCAACTCGGCATACGTCACGACCACCCTGACGGTGCTGATGGCGCCCTACCTGACCGTGATCGCCAAGAAGGCAGCCTGCCCCACGCTGCCCAGCGACGTGGCCTGTCGCACCAACCTTGACGTGATCGGCATACCCATCGACCCCGGGTCCTTGGTCTTCTACGTCCTGACGATCTCCACGATCATCTCCGCGATCGTTCTGATCTTCATCGGCGCCCTCGCCGACCGCTCCCCCAGGCCGGTGCGGTTGTTCGCCACGTTTGCCTGGGCCGGAGCGGCCGCTGCCACCGCGATGTTCCTCGTCAGCGGCGACAGCTGGGGCCTTGGGGTCCTGCTCCTCGTCTTCGCCAACCTCTGCCTGGGGTCGTCCCTGGTCATCTACGACTCCCTCCTGTGCCGGATCGCAGGGCCCGACGATCGCGACCGGGTGTCCAGTCGCGGCTGGGCCTGGGGCTACCTCGGTGGCGGCCTGCTGCTCGCGCTCAACCTGGGACTGTTGACCCTCGCCGAGCAGATCGGCATCTCGCAGGGGCTGGCGGTGCGGATCAGCCTGCTCTCAGCGGGACTGTGGTGGGCCGTCTTCACGATCATCCCGGTCGTTGGCCTTCGCGACCTGCATGGCGCGGCCGAGACCTTGTCCCTCGAGGGTGCGGGCGTCGTCGGTGGCAGCCTCAGACAGCTGGCCAACACCTTCCGTGAGCTGCGGTCGTATCCGCAGACGCTCCTCTTCCTCCTGGCCTACCTGTTCTTCAACGACGGGATCCAGACGGTGATCAGCTCGTCCAGCGTCTACGGCGCCGAGGAGCTGAAGTTCAGCAGCACCCAGCTGATCGAGATCATCCTGCTCGTCCAGTTCGTGGCCTTCGGAGGTGCGCTGGTCTTCGGGCGGCTGGCAAACCGGTTCGGGGCGTGGCGGGTCGTGCTGAACAGCCTCGGGATCTGGACCCTCGTGGTTGCCATCGCCTACTTCGTCCCGACCGGGGGGTTCCTCATCTTCGTCGGCCTCGCCGTGCTGATCGGGATCGTGCTGGGGGGCAGCCAGGCGCTCTCTCGCTCGATGTACAGCCAGCTGATCCCCCGCGGGCGCGAGGCCGAGTTCTTCAGCCTCTACCAGGCGATGGAACGAGGCACGAGCTGGTTCGGGACGCTCGTCTTCGGCCTGGTGCACCAGTTCACCCATTCCTACCGGTGGGCCATCATCGCCTTGATCCTCTTCTTTGCCGTCGGAGGCATCCTCCTGTCCAGGGTTCGGATGCGTGAGGGGATCCTCGCGGCCGGCAACGAGGTCCCCGCGGTGATCTGAGTCACTCCCCCCGTCCCATCTGCGCTAGGCTGTCAGGCGGCAAACACCTGCCGACTCCGGAACATTGAGCCTGACGACGGCGTTATGCCCAGTGGATCCCCGCGTACAACTTGGCGTGGGCAGCACGTTGGGAGAACCACCCGTCATGGCCGAACGATCACTTCGCGGTACCAATCTGAGTGCCTTGAGCCTTGAGACCGACACGAACGTCGTGCTCAGCGAGCGTCAGCTCGTCAGATATGTCTGCCCTGAGAAACACATCAGCGA